>JALZNY010000358.1 GCA_030857525.1 Actinomycetota bacterium | reverse complement strand
AGGAGACGACGGCGCTGAAGGTCCCCGACCTGGCGTCCTTGAGCACCGCCACCTCGCCGCCGACGCTGCGGCTCACTCGAAGCAGGGTGACGCCGGCGAGTGGAGGAGGCGGAGCCGCCCCCTCCCTATGCCCGCTGGTGTCGCCGAGAAGGGGGACGGGCGACACCCAACGCTGTTGTCCGGCTGCTCGCTTGGCCTGCCAGCGCAGCACGAGGGGCGCCCACTCGTCCATGGCCCGCCCGTTCAGCCGGAGCAGCGCCGCGGTCACGCCGACGACGAACGCCACCATCGCTCCGGCCAGGCCGACGATCGACGGCACGGCCATGAGCAGGGCCACGGCCATGACCACCGACGTCCCCAGGATGGCGACCTGGGGTGCGCGCAGTCCCAGCAGCACGGCTCGGTGGTCGGGACGGGGGAAGCGGAACCCTCGCACGGGCGGGGCCTCGACCGCGTTCATGACGAATCACCTCGCTCCGTCACCGAATTGCTCGATGAGACTGCTCGACGGGTGCGGGAGGACGCTGGCCTCGGCGCCATCGTGGTGACCCCGCCCGTCTCCGCCGCCCCTCGGATCGCCGACTTGTCGGGCTCGCCCCGGCCTTGCCCCGACCCGACGGGTTTCCTCTCGCCACTCCCCACCGGAGGCCGACCGCCTCCTGGGGAAACAGTCCGCCCCGACCCGGGAGCGATCGGCGGCGGAGGGTTCTCCCCCGCTGGTCGGGACGGCGTCGGGGCAGCTCCGCGGGAGCCACCCGAACGTCCCCCATGGGCGAGCTGGCGGGCGTAGAAGACGCTCGACGCCCGGGGCATCGCCGCCCGCACCCCCCGCCGTCCCTGGCCCTCCATCGAGCTGATGGCGGCCAGAGAGGCGATGGGGATCAACTTGAACAGGGCGAAGGGGGCGAAGGCCGCCAGCAACAACATGCCCGCCCCCGACACCAGCGCCGGGAAGCCCTCCTGGGCGGCGAGCGCACTCCCGGCCAGGGCCAAGGCGGCCACGATCACCAGCTTGGACAGGATCAGGGCCACGACCACCTCCATCAGCCGCCGCAGCCACGACGACAGCGAGGGCCAGATGTAGGTGGCGAATCCGATCGGCAGGAACAGCACGGTGAGGTAGATGGCGGCCTCCCGCACCAACAGCTCCAGCCACACGACGAAGGCGGCGAAGGCCATGAACAGGGCCATGAGCGCCACGCCGAAGAGCCCGACGGTGGGTCCCCCGTTGGGAAGCAGGTCGGGCCGCAGGAGCGCCGAGACGATCCCGTCGAGGAAGTTCTCGGTGTCGCCGGCGAGCCCGCTGGCCAGGAAGGCGCTGGCCGCGTCGGTGGCGGCCAGGAGCAGGCCGACGATGCTCACCGCCGCCGCCGTGCCGATGGCGGCGATGGGCAGGTTGGTCACCGCCCGCACCAGCAGTGCGAAGGACTGGCTGAACACGGCCTGGAGCACCGCCAGCATCAGCATCGGGGCGAAGAGGGCCACGCCGACCAGGGCCATCTTGTCGTAGTGCTCGCCGAACCACGGCCGGCCCTCCTCCCCGGTGTCGAACAGGTCGACCTCGGTCCCGCTGAATATCGCCTGGCCGGCCTGCTCCAGGAACCCGGCCGCACCCGAGGCGATCCAGCCGGCGAAGCTGTCCATGACGCCGCTCGCCACGACGCCACCCAAGTCGCCCACGGCGTCGGTCGCCCCTCCGGCGACGCGGGGAACGGCGCACACGATCCCCAGTAGAGGCGCCGTCCCCATCGCCGGGAGGTCGCACGGGTCGGGCAGCGCCGGTGTCGGCGCACCCGGGCCTGGCCCGACGACCGCCTCAGCGGGGGCGGCGAGGACGCCACCGAGGCCGACCAGGACGACCACGGCGACAGCGGCGATCTCACGACGACGGGACATAGCGGAATCCCTCCCAGCCCTCGATGGTGGACAGCAGCTGGGCGGGCTCGGTGGCGCCGTCGGTGGTGACGGCCGGCACCGGGCCGGGCTGGCGGGACCACGACCACACCCGCCAGTCGTCCTGCTCCCACACCAGCTCCACGGTGTTGGTCGACCACACCTCGGTGGCCTGGGTGCGTCCCTCGACGAGCACGAGGCCGAGGCTCCAGCACGCCACACGTGCTCGGTCGGGGTCGAACTGCTCGACGTCGTAGGCCACCGGCACCTCCCTGAGCAGGACCCGGGCCCCGGGAAGCTCGACTCGGGCCTCGGCCAGGATGAGGTCGAGGGCCTCCATGCTCTCCAGCGCCTGGTCCACGACGTCCTCGGCACCGGGGGCGGCGATCCTGCGCACGGCGGTCTCCCGCTCGAGCGGGTCGCGTAGCGCCAGGCCGTGCAGCGCGGAGAGGTAGCTGCTGGCCGCCGCAGCCGCACCATCGGGACTGCGGGCGAAGCCCACCGGGACGCCTCCCTCGGAGCTGGCCGGGCCGGGGCCGGAGGATGCGGGGACGACGGGTGGAGGCGGCGCAACCACGCCGTCCACCGCTACCGCCTCGTCAGCGGGCACCGTCGCGTCCTCGGGGGGCGGGGC
>JALZNY010000003.1 GCA_030857525.1 Actinomycetota bacterium | reverse complement strand
CTCCCCCTCCTTGCGGGAGTAGTCGAGGTAGAGCATCGAGGCCACGCCGTCGACCCGCAGGCCGTCGATGTGGAACTCCTCCAGCCAGTAGTTGACGTTGGCCACCAGGAAGTTGCGCACCTCGTTGCGCCCGAAGTTGAACACCAGGGTGCCCCACTCCGGATGCTCGCCCTGACGGGGGTCCTGGTGCTCGTAGAGGGGGCTCCCGTCGAAGCGGGCCAGGGCCCAGTCGTCACGGGGGAAGTGGGCCGGGACCCAGTCGATGAGGACCCCGAGGCCCCGCTGGTGGAAGGCCTCGACCAACGCCTTGAAGTCGTCGGGCGAGCCGTGGCGGGAGGTGGGGGCGAAGTACGACGTCACCTGGTAACCCCACGAACCGTCGAAGGGGTGCTCGGCCACCGCCATGAGCTCGACGTGGGTGAACCCCATTCCGGCGACGTAGTCGGGAAGCTGCTCGGCCAGCTCGCGGTAGCTGAGCGCTCGGTCGGCGTCGTCGGGATCTCGGCGCCACGAACCAGGATGGACCTCGTAGATCGACAGGGGTGCCTGGCCGATATCGGTGCGATCCCGCCGGGCCATCCAGGCTTCGTCGGCCCAGGTGTGGCCCGACTCGGCGACGACGCTGTTCGTGCCCGGGGCCCGCTCGGCGGCGAAGGCCAGGGGATCAGCCTTGAGCGTGAGGTGGCCCTCGGCGGTGAGAATCTCGTACTTGTACTGGGCGCCGGCGCCGACAGCGGGCAGGAAGAGCTCCCAGACCCCCGACGAGCCCATGGAGCGCATGGGGTGGAGCCGGCCGTCCCAGAGGTTGAACGCTCCCACCACGCGCACGGAGCGGGCGTTCGGCGCCCAGACGGCGAAGGATGTCCCGGCCACCCCTTGATGGGTCCGGACGTGGGCCCCGAGCGCCTGCCACAAGCGACGATGGTTGCCCGCCCCGAGGAGCTGGAGGTCGGTTTCCCCGATGGTCGGCCAGAACCGGTAGGGATCCTCCTGCACCACGACGGGCCCGCTCGGGTAGTGGGCCTCCAGCCGGTAGTCGCTCGGCGCATCACCGGCGCGCACGGCCCACACGCCACCGGGGTGGACCTGTTCCATCTCGAGCGACGCACCTCCGGCGACCAGCGCCCGCACGGCCACGGCGTCGGGGCGCAGAGCCCAGATCCGGTCGTCGTGGAAACCAAGCACGCGGTGGGGATCGCCGTGCTGGCCGCCGACCAAGAGGTCGAGGTCGGCAGCCAGCGCCGCAGGAAGACCTACACCTTCGGCCGCCATCCTCAGCACCCCCGTCCCGAATCTCCGTCAAGGCCGGCCTTGCTAGCCTCGAGCTTGAACCAAAAGAAGGCGTGAGAAGGCAGGGTGATCACGTAGGCCTGCTCGCCGATGGGTGGAAAGGGCGTGCCGCCGAGGCGATCGACGGGTACCCAGCCGGCGAAGCGCTGCAGCGGAAGCTCGGCGGGCTGGGCCACCTTGCTGAGGTTGTTGACGCAGAGCAGGATCTCGTCGCCGAGGCGGCGGAGGTAGGCCAGCACCGCAAGGTTCCCGGCGTCCAGCACCTCCATGGAGCCCTTACCGAACACATGGGCGTGCTCCTTTCGGACCTGCAGCATGCGCCGCACCCAGTAGAGGAACGAGCTCGGGTTCCTCTGTTGGGATTCCACGTTGACGGCTTGGTGACCGTAGACGGGGTCCACCAGGGGAGGGAGGTAGAGCTGCGCGTCGTCGGCGACGCTGAAGCCGGCATTGCGATCCCGGCTCCACTGCATGGGCGTGCGCACCCCGTCGCGGTCACCGAGGTAGATGTTGTCGCCCATGCCGATCTCGTCGCCGTAGTACATGACAGGACTGCCCGGAACGGAGAACAGCATGGCGTGCAGCAGCTGGAGCACCGGGAAGTCGTTCTCCACCAAGGGGGCCAGCCGCCGGCCTATGCCGATGTTGCACCGCATCTGCGGATCGGTGGCGTAGGCGTCGTACATGAAGTCGCGTTCCTCGCTGGTCACCATCTCGAGCGTGAGCTCGTCGTGGTTGCGCAGGAAGACGCCCCACTGGCAGCCCTCGGGTATGGCCGGGGTCTCGGCCAGGATCTCGGTGATGGGGAACCGTTGGCCTTGCCGCAGCGCCATGAACATGCGGGGCATCAACGGAAAGTGGAAGCACATGTGGCACTCGTCGTCATCACCGAAGTAGTCCACTACCTCGGCGGGCCATTGGTTGGCCTCGGCCAGCAGCACCCGTCCGGGATACGACGCGTCCACCTCTTTGCGCACCCGCTTGAGGAAGTCATGGGTCTCGACCAGGTTCTCGCCATCGGTCCCATCCCGCTCGAACAGGTAGGGCACGGCATCGAGGCGAAGACCGTCGAGCCCGATGTCGAGCCAGAAGGTGATCACCTCGAGCATGGCCTGCTGGACCTCGGGGTTGGCGTAGTTCAAGTCGGGCTGGTAGCTGAAGAAGCGGTGCCAGTAGTACTGCTGGCGCTGTCCGTCCCAGGCCCAGTTCGACCGTTCGGTGTCGACGAAGATGACGCGGGCCTCGGGCCAGCGCTGGTCGTCGTCCGCCCAGACGTACCAGTCGGCCTTGGGGTTGGTGCGGTCCTGGCGCGACTGGAGGAACCAGGGGTGGGTGTCGCTGGTGTGGTTGACCACCAGGTCGGCGATGATGCGGATGCCTCTGCTGTGAGCCTGCTCCACCAGCTGGCGGACGTCGTCGAGGTCGCCGTAGGCGGGCAGGACTGAGAAGAAGTTGGAGATGTCGTAGCCGCCGTCGCGCAGGGGCGACTGGTAGAACGGGAGAAGCCAGAGGCAGTCGACGCCGAGCCACTGCAGGTAGTCGAGCTTCTCCGACAAGCCCCGAAGGTCGCCTATGCCGTCTCCGTTGCCGTCGTAGAAGCCGGAGACGAAGACCTCGTAGAAGACCGCCTCCTTGTACCACCGAGCATCGCCTGCTTGGCCGCTCGCCGGACGGGTCAACTTGTCCGGGCGGTCATGGGCTCCCAGGGACCGAGGTTCCTGTTGGAGTGCGGATTCCTCCATCGCCTCAACCTCTGTCAAGCTCGTCAGAGTAGCCCAAGGCTGCTTCGTCACCGCCTACCCGCCGTCTTCGCCAGGCCCTGGCGATGGCGACCGTCGGACGGCGGCCCACTGGTTGATCGTCCGCACCGCTGCGGTCCCCTCCGACGACCAGGCGGTGGGGCCGGCGAAGTGAAGGAGCGCACCGTCGTATCGCGCCGGGCCGATTACGAGTACGGGAAGGTTCGGGTGGTCGGTACGGATGGTGCCGACCACCTCGATGACGGCCGGGAGGCACCTACCGGTGGAGAAGCCGATGGCCATGGCGATCAGGTCCGGCGCCCGCAGCGCGGCCTCGAGGAAGGTCGCCGGCGGCGTGTTGGTACCGAGCTCGAGCACGCCGACGCCGTCCAGACGGACGAGGTTGGCGACGATGGCGATGGACAACCCGTCGTGCTCGCCCGGGGGGGCCCCGAAGATGACGGTTCCCTTGGAGCGGCCTCGACGACGGAACTTGGCGCCCAGCCGGGCGACGAGACGGCTGGCGGTGGTGGTGGCGATGCAGGCATCGGCTGCGGCCCGCCGACCGGCGGCCACCTCGGCCTCGACCGCCGCCACCGCCGGAGCCAGGAGGTCGAGGTGGCACGCCTGCGGGCTGCGGCCGGCGCTGAGGGCGTCGGTGATGACCGTCCACGCCCCCACCTCGTCACCGGCCAGCAGCCGCTGGAGCAAGCGAGCCTGCCAGTCGACGGATCGCTGCGACGAGGGTGGTCGGCGCTGGAGACGGAAGTCCTCGAGGTCGATGGGGTCAACCAGCCAGATCTGGCCGTGGCGCCGGGCCGGAAGCAGGCCGTTGCGCACGTAGCGATAGACGGTCATGTAGTGCACGCCGAGGAGGCGGGCGGCCTGCTTGAGGTTCAGGTCGTCCGGTGGCGGCGTCGCGCCAGGGTCGGCGACAGGGCCATCTGCTCGGTCCACGATGACGTGCTCCCGCGTCGCTGCTCAGGTCGCGGCGTGGGTATCCTGGCTCCCGGATCAACACGCGTCCCCGGCCTTCCAGCCCTGCTGGGCCGTGACCATTGCGTGGGGTCGCGCTCCCCGGTGACAGTTGCGGGTACAGCCCCGGATTCCCACCGGCGTTCCCCTCGCTACGCCGGCGACGCTACCAGGGTCACGGAAGCTCCGCGCCCACCTCGGGACAGGTTCCGCAGCGCACGTTGGTACTCGTTGCGGAACACGATCGGCACGACGAGGCGCGACTGGTTGGCCGCGCTGAGCTGGGCGCCCATGGCCGCCCGGGCCACCCGGCCGTTGCCGTCGTCGAAGGGGTGCACCTCGGAGACGACGAACAGCTCGTACGCGGCGCGCGGGAACCCGGGGGGGAGGTCGGCCAGCCGGCGGAACCCCTCGATGAGCGTGCCCTGCACCAAAGTGGGGGCGACGAAGACGTAGGACCCCGCTTGGTTTGGCCTCTCCTTGAACAGGCCGGGGCGCATCTCCGCCCGGCCGCCCATCACCAGGCGATGCCGCCGTTCGAGGAGGGCGAGCATCTCGTCGGCTGTCGTGGGGACCGCGGCCCGAAGGTCGGGGTCGGACACTGCCTCGAAGGTCCCGAGCACGTCGTGGGCGTCCTCCGGTCGGCCGGGGGGGAGGGCCGGCGCCGGCTCGCGCTGCTCGTGTCCCCGCCGCGGCACCCAGCATGTCCTCGACGAGGGGACGGCGGTCGCTGCGGTCGAGCTTGTCACAGACCCACCTGCTGCCCCGTGGCCGACCGCTCCCGGATCGGTCTTCTTCGGTGACGTCACCAGCGCCGCCTCGCTTTCGCGCGCGGTCAAGAATAGGCGCATCCGTCGCCTGGCCCGGGGCGTGTTCAGCGCCGACCTCACCACCCAGCCCGAGCAGCTGATCGCCCGGAACCGCTGGACCGTCGTCGCCCGGTTGGTTGCCCGATGCCCTCATCGCCGATCGGTCCGCCGCCGAGGGGGGGATGCCCAGCGCCGGCATCCTCACCGTCGTCTCCTCGGCCCGCAAGAACGATCTCGTCCTTCCCGGGCTGGTCGTAGCTCCTCGCCCTGGGTCCGGTCCCCTGGACGACGACCTGCGGTGGGCTGCCGGCCTCCGGGCCACGTCGGACGCCCGCACCCTGGTCGACAACCTGGCCGTCTCCCGCGGCCGGGCCGGCAAGGTGGCTCGAACCCTCTCGCGGACCGAGCTCGAGGATTGGATCGACCGCACGGCCCAGCGCCGACCCGAGGGATGGCTGGCGCAACTGCGAACGAGAGCCCTCCGGCAGGGTTTCAGGTCGAGAGTGGCCCTGGTTCCTCGAGAGTCCCCCGAGCCCGGTGGGCGGCGGCGACCAGCCGCCCGAGGGCCAGGCGGACCTCGGGCCAGTCGCGGGTCTTGAGGCCGCAGTCGGGGTTGACCCAGAGGCGCTCGGCCCCGAAGGCGCTGATGGCCCGGTGCAGGAGCTGGTCGAGCTCGTCCTCGGACGGGACCCGAGGCGAGTGGACGTCCCACAGACCCGGACCGATCTGGTTGGGGTAGCCCCGAGCGGCGAGGTCGTCGAGCACCGCCATGTCGGAACGGGACGCCTCCATGGAGATGACGTCGGCGTCGAGGGCGACGATGGCCTCGGCGATGTCGCCGAACTCGGCGTAGCACATATGCGTGTGGATCTGCACCCGGTCGGGGATGCCGCTCGAGGCCAGGCGGAAGGCGTCGACGGCCCACTCCAGGTACTGCGCCCGCTCTGCCGCACGCAGCGGCAGCCCTTCCCGCAGCGCGGGCTCGTCGATCTGCACGATGCCGAGTCCGGCCCCGCCGAGGTCGGACACCTCGTCACGCAGGGCAAGGCCGATCTGGCGACACGTAGTGGCCAGGGGCTGGTCGTCGCGCACGAAGGACCACTGCAGGATGGTGACCGGGCCGGTGAGCATGCCCTTCATGGGACGGTCGGTGAGGCCGGCGGCGAAGGTGCTCCACCGCAGCGTCATCGGCTGGCCTCGCCGCACGTCGCCGTAGAGCACCGGTGGCTTGACGCAGCGGGAGCCGTAGCTCTGGACCCAGCCATTGGTAGTGGTGGCAAAGCCGTCGAGCTGCTCGCCGAAGTACTCGACCATGTCGGTTCGCTCGAGCTCACCGTGGACCAACACGTCGAGGCCGAGCCGCTCCTGCTCGCGCACACACGCCTCGGTCTCGGCTTCCAGGGCCTGGGTGTAGGCCTCGGCGTCGATCTCGCCGCTGCGGTAGCGCCGGCGCAGCGCGCGCACCGCCGCCGTCTGGGGGAACGATCCGATGGTGGTGGTGGGCAACCGGGGCAGATTCAAGGCACGCTCTTGGGCGAGGCGGCGCACCGGGTAGGGCGAGGACCGCCTGGCCATGTCGGGGGTGCGCGAGGCGAGCCGCTCGGCCACGTCGTCGCGATGCACCCGGGCGGATCTGCGCCGGGCCTGGGCCGCACGGGCGTTGTCGTCAAGCGCATCGGCCACCGCTGGCCTGTCGCCTGCGAGGGCCCGCTCCAGGATCCGGATCTCCTCCAGGCGCTGCGCGGCGAACGCCATCCACGAGCGCAGCTCGTCGTCCAACCCCGTCTCGTGGGCGAGATCAACCGGCAGGTGCAGCAGTGAGCAGGAGGGGGCGAGCTGCACTCGCTCGGGACCGAGACGCCCCACCACGCTGGAGACCACGGGCAGGATCGCCTCCAGGTCGGTGCGCCATACGTTGCGCCCGTCGACCACGCCGAGCGACAGGCCGAGATCCCCGGGCACCTGATCGAGGAGCTGGTCGAGCTGGCCGCGTCCTCGGACCAGGTCGAGGTGGACCACGTCGACCGGTAGCTCCAGGGCCAAGGCGGTGTTGGGTCCCAGGGCGCCGAAGTAGCTGGCCAGGGTGAGCTCGACGCCAGGCCCGGCGGCTCGCAGCGCCGGGTAGCTGCGTCGATAGGCGTCGACGGCGGGAGCGTCGAGGTCGGTGACGAGCAGCGGCTCGTCGAGCTGGACGGCGGTGGCGCCGGCCGCGGCCAGGTCGGCCAGCACCTCCTGGTAGACGGCGACGACCTGGTCGATCAGCTCGAGGGGATCGCCACCGTCGGTCCGCTTGGAGAGCCGGCAGAACGTCACCGGACCGACCAGCACCGGTCGGGTCACGATCCCGAGCGCGAAGGCCTCTCGCCAGTGGCGTACCGCCTGGCGCGAGCCGTAGGCGAAGGCCTGGTCGGGGGCCAGCTCGGGCACCAGGTAGTGGTAGTTGGTGTCGAACCACTTGGTCAGCTCCAGCGGCACGCAGTCGGTGCCGTCGACCGCCGCGCCCCGGGCCAGGGCGAAGTAGCTCTGGAGCGTGTCCACCTCTGCGGTGGAGGGATCGAAGGGCTCCCCGCCGAAGCGACCCGGCACGGCGCCGACCATGAGGGCGGTGTCGAGCATGTGGTCGTAGAGGGAGAAGTCGTTGGAGGGGATGCGGTCGATGCCGCGGTCGGCTTGGAGCCGCCAGTGGCCGGCCCGCAGGTCGCTTCCCGACGCCGTCAGCTCCCGCCCCTCGGGATCGTCGCCTCGCCAGTGCCGCTCTAGGGCGCGCTTGAGCTGGCGGCGGTCGCCCATGCGGGGGAAGCCCAGGTTGGCGGTGGTGAGGGGGCCGGGCGTGGTCATGGATCAGAACTCCTCGTCGAAGCCGACGTCGCCGGTGATCCCGACCTGATAGGCCGACACCCGCCGCTCGAAGAAGTTTGACAGCTCCTGGACGTCCTGGAGGGCCATGAAGTCGAAGGGGTTGCGGGCGCCGAAGCGAGCCGGCATGCCCAGGTTGGCCAGGCGTTGGTCGGCCACGTGCTCGAGGTAGCTGCGCATGTCCTGCACCGACAGCCCGGCCACACCGCCCGACAGGAGGTCGCGGGCGAAGGCGAGCTCTGCCTCCACCGCCTCCTCCATCATCTGGGTCACCTGGACGACGAGCTCGGCGTCGAACAGCTCGGGCTCCTCGGCCCTGATGGTGTCGACCACGGTGAGGGCGAAGCGCATGTGCATGCTCTCGTCGCGAAAGACCCAGTTGGTGCCCGACGCCAGCCCGTTGAGCAGGCCCTTGGACCGGAAGAAGTAGACGTAGGCGAAGGCGGCGAAGAAGAACAGCCCCTCGACGCAGGTGGCGAAGCAGATCAGGTTCAACAGGAACTGCCGGCGCTCGTCCCGGGTGGTGATGCGGTCGAGCTGGCCGATGCTGTCCATCCAGCGCAGGCAGAACTCACCCTTGGCCCGGATGGAGGGGATGTTGTCGATGGCGGCGAAGGCTTGCTCACGCTCGGCCATGTCGGGCAGATAGGTGTCGAGCAGGGTCAGGTAGAACTGCACGTGGAGCGCCTCTTCGTAGAGCTGGCGGGAGAGGTACAGCCGGGCCTCGGGAGCGTTGATGTGGCGGTAGAGGTTGAGCACCAGGTTGTTGGCCACGATCGAGTCGCCGGTGGCGAAGAAGGCCACCAGCCGGTGCACCAGGTGGCGCTCGGCGGGATCGAGCCGGCGAGCCAGGTCGGCCAGGTCGTCGGAGAGGTCGACCTCCTCCACCGTCCAGGTGTTGCGGATGGCATCTCGGTACTGGTCGTAGAACACCGGGTAGCGCATCGGGCGCAGGGTGAGGTCGAGGCCCGGGTCGAGGATGTGGCGCCGGGACGCGGGTGCTGCGCGGGTGCCCGGTCGGGCCGGGGGCTCAGGGGTCCACAGAGGTTCGGTGAGGGCCATCAGTCACACGCCTCGCAGGTCTCGGGGTCCTCCAGGGAGCAGGCCAGGGCCTGGGCGTCGCTGAAGGTGGTCGCGGTCGTGGTCCCGGCGATGCGAGTGGCCGGGCGAGAGCGCAGGTAGTAGGTCGTCTTCAACCCCTGTTTCCAGGCGTGGGCGTACATCGACGACAGCTTGCCGACGGTGGGGCTCTCGATGAACAGGTTGAGGGACTGGCTCTGGTCGATGAACGGGCCTCGGGCCGCGGCCACGTCGATCAGCGCGCGCATGGGCAGCTCCCAGGCGGTGCGGTAGAGGCGCTTGACCTCGTCGGGGACTTGGGCGATGGCCTGTACCGAGCCGTTGGCCGCCTTGAGCTGGTCGACCAGCGCCGGCCCCCACAGCCCCAGCGCCTGGAGGTCGCGCACCAGGGAGGTGTTGACCTGGAGGAACTCCCCCGAGAGGGTCTCACGCTTGAACAGGTTGGACACCGCCGGCTCGGTGCACTCGTAGCACCCGGCGATGGAGGCGATGGTGGCGGTGGGAGCGATGGCCACCAGCAGGGAGTTGCGCACCCCGTGCACGGCGATCCGGGCCCGGAGCCGCTCCCAGCGCTCGCCTTCGGTGGCCACTCCCCAGAGGTCGGGCTGGAGCCGGCCGGCGGCCACGTGCGTCTCGGCGTAGCGGGGGTGGGGCCCCTCGGCCACGGCCAGGTCACAGGAGGCGTCGAGCGCGGTGAGGTAGATCTCCTCGGCGATGCGGGTGGAGAGGGCCCGGGCCTCGTCGGAGTCGAACGGGAGGCGCAGGGCGTAGAGGACGTCCTGGAGGCCCATCACCCCGAGGCCGATCGGCCGCCAACCCTCGTTGGACCGTGCTGCTGCCGGCGTCGGGTAGAGGTTGGTGTCGATCACCCGGTCGAGGAACCGCACGGCGACACGCACGACCGTGGCCAGCCGGTCCCAGTCGAGGCTCTCACTCTTGTCGGGGCTCTCGCTCTTGTCGGGGGTGACGAAGCGGGCCAGGTTGATCGAGCCGAGGTTGCACACGGCGGTGTGGTCGTCGTCGGTGACCTCGATGATCTCGGTGCACAGATTCGACAGGTGCACCACGTTGGCGGGATCGGCGGCCTGGTTGCAGGTGCGGTTGGCGGCGTCGGCAAAGCACATCCAGCCGTTGCCGGTCTCGGCCAAGGTCCGCATCATGCGGCCGTACAGCTCACGGGCGGCCACCTGGCGGACCGCTCGGCCGGCACGCTCGGCGGCGACGTAGGCGTTGGTGAAGGCGGCACCGTGGAGATCGACCAGCTCGGGAACGTCCTTGGGGTCGAACAGCGACCACATCCAGTCCTTCTCGACCCGCTCCATGAACACGTCGGGGATCCAATGCGCCAGGTTCAGGTGGTGGGTGCGCCGGGCGTCGTCGCCGGTGTTGTTGCGCAGCTCCAGGAACTCCTCGACGTCGGCGTGCCAGGTGGCCAGATAGACGCAGCACGCGCCCTTGCGCCGGCCCCCCTGGTTCACCGCGCTGACCGAGGAGTCGAGCGTCTTGAGGAACGGGACGACCCCGTTCGACAGGCCGTTGGTGCCCCGGATCAGCGATCCCCGCGACCGCACGCGCGAGAACGACAGGCCGATGCCCCCGGCATGCTTGGAGAGCTGGGCGATGTCGCCGTAGCGGTCGTAGATGGCGGCCAGATCGTCGGCCGGCGAGTCGAGCAGGTAGCACGACGACATCTGGGGATGGCCGGTCCCCGAGTTGAACAAGGTAGGGCTCGACGGCAGGTACTCGAAGCGGCTCATCATGGTGTAGAGCTCGACGGCCTCCTGGGGGGAGGTGGCCAGTCCGCAGGACACCCGCAGGAGGAAGTGCTGCGGGGTCTCGATCACCGAGCGGCGCTCAGGGTGGCGGAGCAGGTAGCGGTCGTAGACGGTGCGCAGGCCGAAGAACTCAAAGCCCTGGTCGGCGCCGGCGTCGATGGCGTCGTCGAGCTTGCGGGCGTGGGCGGCGACGAAGGCGGCGGTGCCGGCCCCCACGACGCCCACTGCCGCACCGGCTGCCACCGACTGCGAGAACGAGTGGATGTGCTGGTTGCGCACCTCCTTGTCGATGCAGGTGGCCAGCAGGCGAGCGGCCAGGCGCGAGTAGTTGGGCTCGTCGGTGATCAGGGTGGCGGCGGTGCGCACCGAGACGGCATCGAGATCGGTGGTGGTGGCGCCGTCGCAGAGGGCGCTGATGGTCTTGGTGGCGACGCGGAGGGGATCGACGCCGTCGAGGCCCACGGCACAGCGCTCGATGGCTCGCACGATCTTGTTGACGTCGACCGGCTCGAGGTCGCCGTTGCGCTTGCGCACGCGCATGGGGGAGCGCTCCTCGGCTCCGCGGTCGACGACGGGTTCGAGCTGCTGCACGGGCATGGGGGCTCCTCGGGGGTGGTGGCGAGCGGTGTGTCCTGGCCGGGCCGGTCCCGAATCATGCCCATGTAATTACAACGGTGTCGAGGGTTTCCTTTCAGTGGTAAATGGGTGAGGTAGGCCCGAAGGCAACGGCAGCCGCTGGTGGGCTCCGGGGTTAGCGTGGCAACTGTGGCAGCTCAGCACGAGGCAGCTCACCATGATGAGGTAGCGGGTTCCCGATGCTCTGGATCTGTGGATCGCCGAGGTGGGCGAGGACTACGTCGCCGGCTTGGTGGAGGCGACCAGGCGGGGCGTCGCTGACGGAACGGTCCAAGCGTTCGGTGACACAGGCTCCTTTCTCCAGGACTTGAAGCGCAAGTGGATTACGGTCAACAAGTCGGCGTGACCTGGCGGGTCCTGACCACCCCAGCCTCCGAGCCCGACTTCCAAGCCCTAACCGACGAGGCGACCCGCATCTCGCGCTGGTGCCCCGCCGGAGGTCAGTAGCGGTAGGTGTCGGGCTTGTAGGGGCCGTCCTTGGGGATGCCCAGGTAGGCCGACTGGCCGTCGGACAGCTCGGTCAGGCGCACCCCTAGGTGGTCGAGGTGTAGGCGGGCCACCTGCTCGTCGAGGGCCTTGGACAGCACGTACACCCGGTTCTCGTAGCCGTCGGCCTTGGCGTGCAGCTCCATCTGAGCCATCACCTGGTTGGTGAAGCTGGCCGACATCACGAAGCTGGGATGGCCGGTGGCGCAGCCCAGGTTGAGCAGGCGACCCTCGGCCAGGACGATCACGGCGTGACCGTCGGGGAAGACCCACTCGTCGACCTGGGGCTTGATGGTCACCCGCTCGATGCCGGGCGTCGCCTCCAGGCCGGCCATGTCGATCTCGTTGTCGAAGTGGCCGATGTTGCCGACGATGGCCTGGTGCTTCATGCGGGCCATGTCGGCGGCGGTGATGATGTCGCGGTTGCCGGTAGCGGTGACGAAGATGTCGGCCCGCTCCACGACGTCGTCGAGGGTGACCACCTCCAGGCCCGACATGGCTGCCTGCAGGGCGCAGATGGGGTCGACCTCGGTGACCACCACGCGTGCCCCCTGGCCTCGCAGCGACTGGACGCAGCCCTTGCCCACGTCGCCGTAGCCGCAGACCACGGCCAGCTTGCCGCCGATCATGACGTCGGTGGCCCGGGCGATGCCGTCGATGAGGGAGTGGCGACAGCCGTAGAGGTTGTCGAACTTCGACTTGGTGACCGAGTCGTTGACGTTGATGGCGGGGAACAGCAGGGTGCCTGCCTCCTGCATCTGGTAGAGGCGATGAACACCGGTGGTGGTCTCTTCCGACACCCCCCGGATGCCCCCGGCGATGCCGGTCCAGCGGCTGGTGTCCTCCTCCAGCGAGCGGGCCAGCACCTGGAAGACGACGGCCTCCTCGGCCGAGCCGGCCTGGTCGGGATCGGGCGCTTCGCCGGTCTTCTCGACGGCGACGCCGTGGTGGACGAGCAGGGTGGCGTCACCCCCGTCGTCGAGCAACAGGTTGGGCCCGCCGCCGTCGGGCCAGGCCAGCGCCTGTTCGGTGCACCACCAGTACTCCTCCAGCGTCTCGCCCTTCCAGGCGAAGACAGGAACGCCCTGCAGGTCGTCGGCGCGGCCTTGGGGGCCGACGGCCACGGCCGCGGCGGCGTGGTCCTGGGTGGAGAAGATGTTGCAGGAGGCCCAGCGCACCTCGGCGCCCAGCGCCACCAGGGTCTCGATGAGCACGGCGGTCTGCACGGTCATGTGCAGTGACCCGGTGATGCGGGCGCCGGCCAGGGGTTGGGCCGGGCCGTGCTCGGTCCGCAGCGCCATCAGGCCGGGCATCTCGTGCTCGGCCAGGCTGATCTCCTTGCGGCCGAAGTCGGCCAGGCCGAGATCGGCGACCTTGAAGTCAGAAGCAGAAGAGTCGGAGGAGGGGAACGTCATGGCCCCAGTGTGCCCCACCCGGACCGGTTCAGACGCTGACGCCGTTGGCCACGATTGACTTGATGTGGTCGAGCACGGGCACGGGACCGGGGTCGAGGTCCTCGCGGGCGGCCATGTGGAGCGAGACGAAGTCGCCCACCATGATGAGGTCGAGGAGCTGGGCCAGGTGGCCCTCGCCCTCGGCCCGCACCTCCTCCACCGAGCTCACCACCTCCTCGACCAGGGAGTCGACTACGTCGAAGCGGCGGGAGACCTGGGGGTGCTCGAAGTCGTGGCGCAGGTTGACCACGGTGAACACCTGGCGGGTGAGGTCGCCGTGCTGGCCCCAGCCGGCCACCTCGTTGTGGCAGAGCTCGGGGTGGGTGTGCCAGAAGGCGGCCACCTTGGCGTTCTCGTTCACCTGGTTCTTCCAGCGCTGTGCGGCGGTGGCGCCGATGAGCCCGCCCCCGTAGAAGATGGGAAGCGTGCGGCCGATGCGGGCGGCCAGGGACCGCGCCGCCAGCCCGTCGCCCACCAGGAGGTCGCGCCGGCGCCGCAACTGCTCGACGGCGAAGTCGATCCACTGCTGGGCCCCGGGGAACAGGCCCATCTCCTCCAGCACCACCAGGGGGGGGATGGCCAGGGCGCCCAGGCCCGAGCGGGGCTGGGCGATGTCGGTGGGCACAGCCACGATGGGAACGCCCCAACTTGCGGCCAGGCGCCCCAACTCGCCGCCCTGGGTGACCACCACCATGCGGGCGCCCTCCACCGCCGCGGCCGAAGCCACCTCGACGGTCTCCTCGGTGTTGCCCGAGAACGAGATGGCGAAGACCAGCGAGGTGTCGCCGACGAAGGCGGGCAGCTCGTAGCCCTTGGCCACGATGACGGGCACGGGCAGGAAGGGCCCGGCGGTGGCGGCGAGGACGTCGCCGGCCATGCCGCTGCCGCCCATGCCCAACACGACCACGTTCTCGATGCGGTCACGCTCGGGCAGCCCGTCAAGGCCCCGGGCGGCCACGGCGGCGTCGAAGACCTGCTCGGGCAGCCCGGCGGCGGTCTCGAACATTCCGAGCGAGTCGAACAACGGCTCGTTCGCCACGGTGTCGTCGAAGGTGTTGCTCATGGCTCGGGCTGTGCCTGGAAGGTGGGGGCGACCGACTCGGACTCGACCCGGCCCATGATGCGCCGGTGCTCGTCGTCGTCGACAGTGGTGGCCTCGTCGATGAGCATGATGGGAATGTCGTCGCGCACCTCGTAGCGACGCTGCAGGCGGGGGTTGTAGAGCGCCCCCTCGTCGTCGAGGTAGTACAACGGGCCCTTGTCGTCGGGGCAGGCCAGGATCTCCAGCAGCTGGGGGTCGAGCACCACGGGCTATCCCTTCCGGATCAGGTCGAGGACTTCGGCGGTGTGCGCCTCGCACTCCTCGTCGGTGGGCGCCTCGAGGTTGAGGCGCAGGAGCGGTTCGGTGTTGGACGGGCGCAGGTTGAACCACCAGTCGCCGAGGTCGACGGTGAGGCCGTCGAGACGGTCCTGCCCGGCGCCGTCGTAGGCCTCCGCTACCCGCTCGATGGCGGCCGGAGGGTCGTCGACACCGGAGTTGATCTCGCCCGAGTTGGCGTAGCGGTCGAGGGGCGCCACCAGCTCGGAGAGGGGAACTCCAGCGACGGAGAGCTGTTCGAGGACCACCAGCGTGGCCACCAGGCCCGAGTCGGCCCGGTAGTTCTCCCGGAAGTAGTAGTGGCCCGAGTGCTCGCCTCCGAAGACGGCGCCGGTCTCGGCCATGGTGTCCTTGATGAAGCTGTGGCCCACCCGGGTGCGCACGGGGGTGCCCCCCTGCTCGGCCACGATCTCAGGCACCGCCTTGGAGCAGATGAGGTTGTGCAGGATGGTCGCCCCGGGATGCTTGGCCAGCATTCCAGTGGCCACCAGGGCGGTGGTGAGCGAACCGGAGATGGGCTGGGCCGCCTCGTCGACGAGGAACACGCGATCGGCGTCGCCGTCGAAGGCCAGGCCCACGTCGGCCCCCTTCTCGGTGACCGCGGCCTGCAGGTCGCGCAGGTTCTCCCGCTGGATGGGGTCGGCCGGGTGGTTGGGGAAGGTGCCGTCGAGCTCGGGGTAGAGGTAGGTGACCTCGAAGGGCAGGCCTTCGAACACCGCCGGCGCCACCAGACCACCCATCCCGTTGGCCGTGTCGGCCACGATTCGCAGCGGCTTGAGCAGCGAGGTGTCGACGAAGGAGCGGACGTGATCGGCGTAGCGCCCGATCAGGTCCTGCTCCGAGACCTGGCCGGGACGGTCGTCGATGTCGTGGAGACCTTCCTTGGCCCACTGCTTGACCTGGTCCAGACCGGTGTCCTGTCCCACCGGCTTGGCTCCGGCCAGGCACAGCTTGATGCCGTTGTACTGGGCCGGGTTGTGGGAGGCGGTGAACATGGCGGCCGGCGCGTCGAGATCGCCGGCGGCGAAGTAGACGAGGTCGGTGGAGGCCATGCCCAGGTCGACCACGTCGACGCCCTGGCCGGTGACGCCCTCGGCGAAGGCCTGGGACAGCTCGACCCCCGAGGGCCGCATGTCTCGGGCGATCAGCACCCGGGGGCGGTCGGTGAAGCGAGCGAAGGCGGCGCCGATGCGCCGGCACACCTCGGCGTCGAGCTGCTCGGGCACGGTGCCGCGGATGTCGTAGGCCTTGAAGATGGCGTCGAGCGTGTCGAGTGGGGCCATGCCCGCCTCACCCTAATGGGATCGGGCCGGTCGTGAGAGACCGGGAAGTTGCGCAACGCCAGTCAAGAGGCGAGGCGGGTGGTGAGCTCGTCGAGGTAGTCGGGGAAGAACCGGGAGACGTCGTCGAGGGAGAACTCGGCCATGATGCTGGTAGCCGGCTCTCGCTCCAGCAGGAACCCGATCGTCTCCCGGACCACGGCTGGAGCGTCGTCCTCGGCCAGGCCGAGATCGTCGAGCAGCGAAGGGGGGACACGCACCCGGTGGCCGGTGGTCACGGTGCCCTCGGTGACCTCGACGCCGAAGTGGAGGGGCTCCATGGCGGTTACGCTGATCTCGCTCATGTCTCGCCCCTGCCCGGCTCCGGGCGTGGGCCAAACCGAGGGTCTACGGCAAGGATGATCGGGTGGTGTCGTAGACCCCCCGGCCCGACCAGCGTCGCACCCGGAACAGGTCGCGCACCATGGCCAGGGCGTCGGCGCCCACCCGCACGGTGGACCCTTCCGACAACACCAGCGTGACCGGCACCTCGGTGAGCGACAGCCGGTAGCGCTCGACCAGGTGGAAGACCTCGACGTCGAAGGCGAAGCCGTCGACCCGGGTGTGGGAGAACACGAGGCGAGCGACGTCGGATCGGAAGGCCTTGCAGCCGCACTGGGTGTCGCGGTAGTGGCCGAGGAGCACCACGGCGGTGACGAGGTTGAAGAACCGTCCGCTGATCGAGCGCAGCAGACGGGCCCGGGCCACGTCGACCGAACGGTCGTGGCGACGGCTGCCCACCACCACGTCCCAGCCCGACTCCACCTCGGCCAGCAGGGTGAGCACCTGCTCCGGGGGATAGGCCAGGTCGGCGTCGATGAAGGCGATGGTGCGTCCTCGAGCGGCCAGCATCCCGGCCCGTACGGCGGCCCCCTTCCCCCGGTTGGCCTCGAGCGTGAGCACGCGGGCACCAGCGCCGGCGGCCTCGGCGCTGGTGGTGTCGTCCGAACCGTCGTCGACCACCACGATCTCCACCCCACCCGCGGCATCCACCTCGGCCAGGGCTTCGCCCAGGCGCGCCACCGAGGTGGCGATGCGAGCCTCCTCCCGGAACGCGGGGACCACCACGCTGAGGCGCAGCACCCCGGGCGGTTCTTCCCGCTCGCGGCGCTGGGCCAGGCCGCGCCGGGTGGGGGCGACCAGCGCCGTTCGGTAGGTCAGGAGCCGTAGGCCTCCGGCCAGGACCAGGGCGAGGGCCTTGGCCCCGACCAGGGCACCCACGCCGGCCGGCCCGGCCCCCTCGCCCGCCCCGACCTGCGTCACCAGCGTGACCACGGCCACGTCGAGGCCACCGGTGACCAGGGCGGCCACCAGGAAGGAGAACGGGCGGTCGACCCAGCGCTCGAACGGATCGCCGGCCCCGGCCACGGCCCGGTGCAGGAGCCAGGAGGTGAGCGAGGCGACGGCGACGGCCAGGGCGTCGGCGAATGGCACCGGCAGGCCCACGGCGCGCACGGCCAGCACCAGGATGGCGACGTCGATCGTGGTGATGACCACGCTGACGACGGCGAAGCGCCGCAGCGGGCCCATCAGGAGGGGAGGGGCCGACCCGGTCGCACCCCCGTTCGACATGGCCGGCGTCACCGGGGAGGCTCTGCCTCCCCTTCCGTGGGCGCCGACGACATGGCGTGGGCCGGGGTCGACTTGTCCTCGCGGTCGGCCCCTTCACCCCCATCCGGGCGGGTGGACGGGCCGGCGCCGAGGCCGGCATCCCCGTCGTCGTCGTCGTCGAGGGCCAGGGCCGGCGTCGAGCCCTCGGTAGCGATGGAGCGGGGGCGTGAGGGAAGGTTGACCGGACCCCGGATCCACAGCCCGGCGAGGCCGGCGAGGCCGAGGCCTGTCATGGCCCAGGCCAGCCAGTCGACCGGCGTGGTCCCGTAGCTCAGCTCCACCTGGTTGGCGGTGGGCACGACCACCATGAGGTTGGGCGCCACCCGCCAGGGCCCGTCGGCTCCGCTGGCCTGCCAGTTGGGGAAGTAGGAGGCCTTGACCAGGACGGGTGAGCCCGGTCGGTCGACCTCGAAGGAGATGGAGTCGTCGTCGGTCTCGATGTTGGTGACCTGGCTGGCCGGCACCGGCGTGGGCTCGAGCTCGGCGCCGGCCAGCGCCCGCTCCCACGACGCCGGCCCGGCCGCGGCGAGCATCACGTCCTGGGCCTCGGGATCTATGTACCAGTCGACGGCGACGTCGAGCCAGCCTTCGCCTCCCTTGGGCACCCCTTCCAGCACCACCGGTTGGGTCTCGAGGGGCTCGACCACCTGGGCCTCGGCCACCTCGTAGACCTGCCAGTCCTCGACGGTGGCCACCGGGGTGAGGTCGGGCTCGGCCTCGGCCTGGTTCACCGCCTCGGGCGAGAAGGCCATGTAGTAGCGGACCCCGAGGAGCTGCAGGTGGTCGACGCCCCGGCCGACGTCGAGCGGACCGTAGGGCAGGTCACGTTGTGCGCTGGACGGGCCGGCCGACAGCTCGGACTGGTTGAGGAAGTGGTAGGGCGTGGTGGCCGACGCCTCGAAGTACAGGCCCTCCATGGAGCCGATGCACCCGTCGGTGAAGTAAGGCAGCAGCATGAGCGCCATCGGCGTGCCGTAGCGGTCGAGGTCGGCGTCGTACTCCCACATGGCCCGGCCGCACCCCACGCGCTGGCCGACGTCGTCCATGGTGTCGACGACGGCCCGGAACTCGGGATAGGCGACCTTGCCCTCGTAGCCGCTGTAGTTCCATTCGGCCCACGACGGGATGAAGCTGTTGTCGGTGGTGCTGAGGCCGAACCAGCTGTAGGTGCCGTCCGATGCCGTCGAACCGAAGGGCAGGGTGCGCAAGGGGAGCCCGACGGCGACGAGCATCACCACGGCAGCCAGCACCGGTGCGCCCACCAACACCCGGCGCTCGGGTGTGGTGCTTCGCCGGTTGACCAGCAGGGCGACCGAGGAGATGAGCTCGGCCACGGCGATGGCGGCCAGCAGGTACAGGCAGAGGTACCAGAAGGGCAGGAGGCGGGCGTTCCAGAGCCTGCCCTGGGGGACGAGCACGAAGGCCACGGCGCAGATGCCGGCCAG
>JALZNY010000357.1 GCA_030857525.1 Actinomycetota bacterium | reverse complement strand
AGCCCCCAGCTGGCCAAGCAGCTCCTGATGGTCGCCGGCGTCGACCGCTACTACCAGATCGCCCGCTGCCTGCGTGACGAGGACCTGCGGGCCGACCGCCAGTTCGAGTTCGCCCAGCTCGACCTGGAGGCCTCCTTCGTCAGCCAGGACGACGTACTGGCTTTCGTCTCCGAGGCCGTCCTCGACGCCACCGAGGCAGCCACGGGAGAGCGCCCGGGCGAGATCGAGCGGCTGACCTGGATCGAGACCATGGAGCGCTTCGGCTCGGACAAGCCCGACCTGCGGGCCGGCCCCGAGCTGGTGGAGCTGGGGCCGGTGTTCGCCGGCACCGGGTTCCGAGCCTTCGCCGGGGCTGCGTGCATCAAGGGCCTACGGGTGCCGGGCCAGGGCAACCTCGGCCGCAACCGCCTCGATGCCCTCACCGACGCGGCCAAGGCGCTGGGGGCCAAGGGCCTGGTGTGGCTGCGGGTGGGGGAGGCCGGCGCCCTCGACTCGCCGGTGGCCAAGTTCCTCTCCGACGCCGAGCGCGCCGGCCTGGTCGAGGCCACGGCAGCCGAGGCCGGCGACCTGGTGCTGGTGGTGGCCGACGAGCGCCCGACGGCTCGCGCCGTGTTGGGCCAGCTCCGCCTCGACCTCGGGCGCCCGCCCGTGGGGGAGGGGCCGCGGCGCTTCGCCTGGATCACCGAGTTCCCCCTGTTCGAGGGCCTCGACGGGGAGGGGCGTCCCGTGCCCGCCCACCACGCCTTCACCATGCCCCATCCCGACGACCTCGAGCTCCTTGAGAGCGACCCCCTGGCCGTGCGCTCCCAGTCCTACGACCTGGTCCTCAACGGCTGGGAGCTGGGCTCGGGCTCCATCAGAATCCACCGGGCCGACATCCAGTCCCGCATCTTCTCGGTGCTGGGCATCTCCGAGGCCGAGGCCGAGGCCCGCTTCGGCTTCTTGCTCGGGGCCTTCCGCTACGGCGCCCCGCCCCATGGTGGCTTCGCCGTCGGCCTCGATCGCCTGGTCGCCATCCTGGCCGGCGAGGAGAACATCCGCGAGGTCATCGCCTTCCCCAAGACCCAGTCGGGGATCGACCCCCTCACCGGCGCCCCCGCCCCCGTCGCCCCCAAGCTCCTGGCCGACCTCGGCATCCGCCTCCTGCCCCCACCCGCCTGAGCGCGGCAGGCCCGTCCCGGACCGGCGATCCCCCAGGGAGTCAACACTCGGGTCTCGTGTGCGTGACTTCCGAAAAGCGGGACTGGCGCACACGAGACGTCGCTCGACTGCACGGGTGACCAAAAGGCTGATGGCTACCGGAAGGGGGAGGTGATCGGGGACCGGGGACGGTGCTCCAGGCGGTCGAGCAGGCCGGCCAGGGCGGTCTCGATCTTGCCCACCTCCCGGCGGTAGTACGAGCGGCCGAGCTGATGACCGCCGACCACCAGGCCCGCGCTGATGGGCAACGAAGCGATGGTGGCGACGAGGTCGATGAGCAGAGATCCGCCGACCACCCCCACGCCCACGGTGGCGCCGCCGGCGGCCAGCCAGACATGGGCCAGGCGCTGGTCGCCCACGTCCGCCTCCACGCTCACCAGCACCCGTCCGGCGCCGTCGGGGGGCTCCGCCAGCGCGAGCTGCAGGCTGCGCACTCCATTGAGGGACAGCCGGTGGTTTAGGTCCAGACTGCGGCGCACGCTGGGCAACAGTCCCTCCCGGCGTGTCCAGACGGTCCGCTCGCCGAAGTCACGGCGCTGTTCGAACAGCTGAGCCGACAGGTAGGCCCACATCTCCCGCTTGACGGCCTCGAGTGGGCCGGGCACCACCCGGCGCACGGTGAGCAGTGCCGGCCCGAGAAGAACACGTTGCCCGGCGCCAGGGGAGGGCTCGATCACCCCCACCCGCAGCTCGGCCAGGGCCTGGCACACCGCCGGGCGCGACAGCCCGGCCTCCACGGCGGCGGCCTCGACCGCGGCGGTGTCGAGGCGATCGCTCTCGTCCTGGGTGCGGTCCAGCTCGGCGGCCCGCCGGAGCACCACAGCGATCTCCTCCTGGCTCAGGTGGCCACCCTCCATGGCTCCCAACGCTAGCGAAGCCGGTGTGACCAGGTCTCGGTATCGTCGGCCGTCGTGGTCGAGGACCTGTTCGGGGCGGCGGTGGAGGAGCGCCTCAGCGCGTCGGCGCCGCTGGCCGCCCGCCTGCGCCCCCGCTCACTCGACCAGGTGGTGGGCCAGGACCACCTGCTCGGCCCGGGCAAGCCGTTGCGGCGCCTGATCGAATCCGACCGGTTGTCGTCGGTGATCCTGTGGGGGCCGCCGGGCACGGGCAAGACGACCGTCGCCCGCCTCATCGCCGGGGCCACCCGCCGGGCCTTCGAGGCGCTGTCGGCCGTCACCGCCGGGGTCAAGGACGTGCGCGAGGTGGTGGTCAGGGCCCGGGGCCGCCTGGGGGAGCACGGCCAGGGCACCATCTTGTTCCTCGACGAGGTCCACCGCTTCAACCGGACCCAGCAGGACGCGCTGCTGCCCTCGGTGGAGGAGGGACTGGTCACCCTCATCGGGGCCACCACCGAG
>JALZNY010000356.1 GCA_030857525.1 Actinomycetota bacterium | reverse complement strand
GCCTGGCCCTGACCACCGTCATGGTGTTGAGCGCCTGCTCGTCGTTGAGCGACACCCGGGCGGTGGCCGTCAATGGCGACACCATCAGCGCCGAGGCCATCGAGGCCGAGCTGGTGGCCATCCGGGGCAACGAGCGCTACCGGGAGATCGTCGAGGAGGGCCTCGCCGGCCAGGGCCTGGCGCTCACCGTCGCCGGCGAGGGCCAGGGCAGCTTCGACACCGCCTTCGTGGCCCGGCTGCTGACGCTCGGCGTCTACTACGAGCTCCTGGAGCAGGAGATGGCCGAGCGAGGTGTGCAGGTGAGTGACGCCGACCTCGAGGAGAACCGCCCCCAGGCGGTGGCCTCGGTGGGAGGCGACCAGATCTTCGGGGCCTTCCCCGCCGGCTACCAGGACCAGCTCGTGCGCCGCCAGGCGCTGACCCGGCGCACCCAGGAGCTAGTCGCTCCCGCTCCGACCCCCGAGGAGCTCCGGGCTTTCTACGAGGAGAACAAGGCCGACTACGTGGGGGTGTGCGTCAGCCACATCTTCTCCAACCCCCAGGTGCGGGGCCCTGACGAGGCCCGAACCCGCATCGAGGACCTGGCTCGCCAGCTGGCCGAGGGCGCCGACTTCCGGGTCCTGGCCCGCGAGCAGTCCGACGATGCCGCAGCTGCCGCCGAGGCCGGCAGCCTGGGGTGCGGGGGCCAGGGCCGCTTCATCCCCGAGTTCGAGCAGGCCGCGTTCAGCCTTCCCGTGGGCCAGGTGAGCGCACCGGTGGAGACCGGTGCCGGCTTCCACCTGATCCTGGTCGAGTCCCGGGGTGAGCTGCCCTTCGAGGAGGTGCAGGCCGATGTCGCCCAGGTGCTCGAAGGGCAGCGCGCCACCGAGTTCACCGCCTTCATCGACGACCTCACCTGCGAGGCCGACGTCGACGTCAACCCCCGCTACGGCTCGTGGACCGACGCGTGCGACGAACCTGAGGTGCCGGGGACGATCGTGCCCCCCGAGGGTCCGGTCACCACCCTGCCTCGGCCCGGCGATCCCAGCCGCCAGCCTGACCCCAGCGCCGATCCCCGCGCCGGGCGGTAGATGACCCCTCGGGTGGTCGTGGTCGGCCTCGGACCGGCCGGGGCCGACCTGCTCAGCGCCGCCGCCCTCGCCGCCCTCGAGCGCATCCCGGTGCGCTACCTGCGCACCGTGCACCACCCCTGCGCCCACGTCGTCACCGCCGCGGTGGCCTGCGACGATCTCTACGACCGGGCGGTCTCGCTCGACGAGGTCTATCCGGCCATCGTCGAGCGTCTGGTGGAGGCCGCCGTCGAGCACGGCGAGGTGCTCTACGCCGTACCCGGCTCGCCCCTGGTGGCCGAGCGCAGTGTGGCCCTGCTGGGGGCCGATGATCGGGTCGAGGTCGAGATCGTCCCGGCACTGTCCTTCCTCGACCTGGCCTGGGCCCGCCTGGGGATCGATCCCCTGGCCGCCGGGGTCCGCCTGGTCGATGGCCAGCGCTTCGTCGTCGAGGCCGCCGGGGAGCGGGGCCCGCTGCTGGTGGCCCAGTGCGACTCGCCCGGGGTCCTCTCGGCGGTGAAGCTGGCCCCGGCCGACCCGCCGGCGTCGGTGGTCGTCCTCCAGCGCCTGGGGTTGGAGGACGAGGCGGTAGTCGAGCTCGACTGGGCCGACCTCGACCGGGCGGTGGTGCCGGACCACCTCACCTCGCTGTGGATCCCCGAGCTGGCCTCCCCCGTGGGCGTCGAGCTGCTGCGCTTCGCCGAGCTGGTGCGGACGTTGCGTGAGCGCTGCCCCTGGGACCGGGAGCAGACGCACGCCAGCCTCACCCGCTACCTGCTGGAGGAGACCTACGAGCTGCTCGACGCCATCGAGGAGCTGCCTGCCACCGACGGGAATGACGCTGCCGGCGGTCCGGACGATGCGGGCGATGAGGCTGGCTACGAGCACCTGGCCGAGGAGCTGGGCGATGTGTTGTTCCAGGTGTTCTTCCACGCCGTCCTCGCCGCCGAGGCCGGCCGCTTCGACGTGGCCGATGTGGCCCGGGGCATCCACGACAAGCTGGTGCGGCGCCACCCCCACGTCTTCGCCGGGCTCGAGGTGGACGGGGCCGACGACATCGTGG
This sequence comes from Actinomycetota bacterium, assembly GCA_030857525.1. Classification (GTDB taxonomy): domain Bacteria; phylum Actinomycetota; class Acidimicrobiia; order Acidimicrobiales; family CADCSY01; genus JADDRA01. The sequence continues at coordinate 454 of JALZNY010000356.1, read as the reverse complement.
CCAACTGGGACCGCATCAAGCGTGACGAGGAGGGCCGCGGCGGCGTCATGGACGGCATCCCCGCCCACCTGCCGGCGTTGCTCTACGCCCACAAGGTGCAGCGCCGGGCCTCCACGGTGGGCCTCGACGTGGAGCCGCGCGTCGGTTCCGTCGACCTCGAAGGGCTGACCACGAGCGACGACCTCGGGGGGCTGCTCTACTCGGCGGTGGCCGCCGCCCGCCGCCTGCACCTCGATCCCGAGGCCGCCCTGCGCAGCGTCGCCACCCGCGTGCGTGACGAGGTGGTGGCCAAGCAGGGCGATCACCCGAAGGGCGATGACCCGAAGGGCGATGCCACGTTGGTAGATGGCACGCCGGGCTGAGCCCCGGGGCGCGGACGAGGAGCCTCCCAGCCTGCACATGGTGCTCTCCGGAGCGGTCGGCGTCGTCGCCGTCGTCGCCTTCGTGGCCGCCG
>JALZNY010000355.1 GCA_030857525.1 Actinomycetota bacterium | reverse complement strand
CAGCACCCCGTCTTCGGAATCGGCACCTTCGAGGTGCTCTCCTCGGAGAACCCCACGGCCCTGGCCTTCGTCCGGGAGCGGACCGATTCCGACACGGGGGAGCGCGACATCGTGATGTGCGTCAACAACCTGAGCCGCTTCGCCCAACCGGTCGAATTGCATCTGGCCCACTACGAGGGCTTCGTCCCGCACGAGCTGCTCGGACGGGTGGCCTTTCCGCCCATCGGTGAGCTGCCGTACTTCGTCACCTTGGCCCCGTACGGGTTCTACTGGTTCCAGCTCGTAAAGGAGGAGGCATGATCGATCGCACCGCGCTCGCCGCTGCCCTGGTCGACTACCTGCCCCGCCAGCGGTGGTTCGCCGGCGGGGAGGCGGAAGCCCGCGACCTGTCGATCACCTCGGTGCGGGTGCTGCGGGGCTCGGAGTGGCCCGCACTGGTGCAGGTGGTGGTGCAGGCCCGGACCGCCCCCGGGCCCGATTCGGGCCCTCCGCCGAGCGCGGCGTCCTATCAGGTGATTCTCGGCCTGCGCCCCGTCGACAGCCGGGACGCCTTCCTCGAGGGCAAACCCGAGGCGATCATCTCCGAGCTCGACGTCGACCTCGGGCGGGCGCTGGCCTACGACGCCGCCATCGACCCCGATCTGTCGGTCGCCGTCCTGCACCACATGGCCCCCAAGGAACAGGTGGAGCGGGCCCGGTACCTCGGGGCCGACCAGTCCAACACTTCGGTGGTCTTCGACGAGCGTCTCATCATGAAGCTGTTCCGACGCCTGTCCGACGGCCCCAACCCCGACGCCGAGGTCACCCGGGCCTTGGTCGACGTCGGGTTCCCCAACGTGGCCGAACCGGTGGCCGAGTGGCGGGAGGACGACTTCGACTTCGCCCTGGTCAACCGCTTCCTCGTCGGAGGGGCCGACGGCTTCTCCCTGGCCCTGCTGTCGCTACGCGACCTCTTCGACCGACGCTGCCCTCCAGCCGAGGCCGGCGCCGACTTCGCCTTCGACGCCAGCCGCCTGGGCACCGTCACCGCCGAGATGCACCTGGGTCTGGCCCGGGCCTTCGGGGCGGTCCCGGGCCAGCCCGAGGACTGGGCCAATGACATGGAGGCCCAGCTCGAGCGGGTGCGCAGCGATGGCCTCGACGACCCTCGGGTGCGCCAGCTCTACCAGCGCCTGCGCACCGTGTCCGATCCCGGGCCGGCGGTGCGGGTGCACGGCGACTACCACCTGGGCCAGGTCATGCGCACCGACAGCGGGTGGTACATCCTGGACTTCGAGGGCGAGCCCGACCGTCCCCTGGAGGAGCGCCGGCGGCCCACATCCCCGCTGCGCGACGTAGCTGGCCTGGTGAGGTCGTTCCACTACGCGGCTCAGGTCGCCCTGCGGGAGTGGGGACCCGAGGCCGACGACGAGTTGGTGGTCCTGGCCGACGCCTGGGAGCACCGCAACCGGGTCGTCTTCGTGGCCGGCTACCTGGGCACCGATGGCGTGGGCGCCGTGCTGCCCGCCGTCGACGCCGACCGCCGCCTGGTCCAGGCCGCCTTCGAGCTCGACAAGGCCGTTTATGAGGTGGGCTACGAGCAGTCGCACCGACCGGATTGGGTCGACATCCCCCTCACCGCCGTCCATCGCCTTTTGGAGGCCACGCCATGACGAAGCTCCCCCACAGCTCCGACCCCGAGCTTGACCGGCTGGTGGCCGGCGAGCACGGCGATCCCCACCAGGTGCTCGGACCCCACGCCAGCGCCGGCACTCGCTCGGCCACGGTGGTGCGGGGCTTCAGGCCCGACGCCGTGTCCATGCACCTGGTGTTCGACGACGGTTCCCGCCAGCCCATGGACGAGGTCCACCCCGGTGGTGTGTTCGCCACCGAGCTGGCCGTGATCTCCGCCCCGGCCTACCGCCTCGAGGTGGCCTACCCCGACGGAGCGTCCTTCGTGGTCGGCGACCCCTACCGCTTCTGGCCCACCATCGGAGAGCTCGACCAGCACCTGATCGGCGAGGGTCGCCACGAGCAGCTGTGGCGGGTGCTGGGGGCGCACGTGCGCACCCACCAGGGCACCGAAGGCACATCGTTCGCGGTGTGGGCACCATCGGCCCGGGCGGTGCGGATAGTGGGTGATTTCAACGGCTGGGACGGACGACTGCACCCCATGCGTTCACTGGGCTCCAGTGGGGTGTGGGAGCTCTTTCTGCCCGGTGTGGGCGCCGGCGCCCGCTACAAGTTCGAGATCCTCACCCCCGACGGCCACCTGCGGCTCAAGGCCGATCCGCTGGCCTTTGCCACCGAGCTACCTCCAGCTACGGCCAGCGTGGTAGATGAGTCGACCTATGAGTGGAACGACGGCGAGTGGCTCGAGGCTCGTCGGTCTACCGACCCCCTGCACCGGCCGCTGTCGGTGTACGAGGTCCACCTGGGATCGTGGCGCAAGGTACCCGAGGACGGTGACCGGCCGCTGACCTACCGGGAGCTGGCTGTCCAGCTCGTCGACTACGTGGCCGAGCAGGGCTTCACCCACGTCGAGCTGATGCCGGTGGCCGAGTACCCCTACGAGCCTTCGTGGGGGTACC
>JALZNY010000051.1 GCA_030857525.1 Actinomycetota bacterium | reverse complement strand
CCAGGCCGCCACCGCCGCCATCCTCATCCTGGCCGCCAACACCGCCTTCAACGCCTTCCCCAGCATGTCGTCGATCCTGGCCCGCGACGGCTTCCTGCCTCGCCAGCTCTACAACCGGGGCGACCGGCTGGTGTACTCCAACGGCATCCTGCTCCTCGCCGGCGCCGCCGCCCTGCTGGTCATCGCCTTCGGCGGCATCACCACCGCCCTCATCCCCCTCTACGCCGTGGGCGTGTTCACCGGCTTCACCCTCTCGCAGTCGGGAATGGTGCGCCACCACCTGCGCCTGCGGGAGCCCTCCTGGAGGCGCAACGTCGCCGTCAACGCCGTGGGGGCGGTGGCCACCTTCGCCGTCCTCGCCGTGGTGGTGGTCTCCAAGTTCACCATCGGCGCCTGGGTCCCCGCCGTCGTCATCCCCATCATCGTGGTCGCCCTACGCGCCGTTCACCGCCACTACGCCCGGGTGGCGGGGCTGCTGGCCGTGCCCGAGGGCTACCGGCCGCTCCCCCACACCCACACGGTCGTGGTGCTGGTGGGCGGCGTGCACCTAGGGGTGCTGGCCGCCCTGACCTACGCCCGGTCACTGTCGCCCGACCGTCTCATCGCCTTCTCGGTGGTGTCGAGCACGGACGAGTCCGAGGACATGTGCGCCCAGTGGGAGCACTACGGCCTCGACGGGATCGAGCTCGAACGCCGCTACTCCCCCTACCGGGAGCTGACCCAGCCCGTGCTCAAGTACCTCGACGAGCTCGACGCCGCCTACGAGAACGACATCATCACCGTGGTCCTGCCCGAGTTCGTGCTCGGGCACTGGTGGCAGCAGTTCCTGCACAACCAGAGCGCCCTGCTGCTCAAGGGTCGCCTGTTGTTCCGGCGCAACACGGTGGTGACCTCGGTTCCGTTCCACCTGGAAGGGCCCCGAGCCGACGCTACCGTCGGGGGGTTCAACGAGCGTCGCCCGTCCCGCCCCGGCGGGAACGGGTCACGCGGGGACGAGTCAAGCGCGAACGGGCCAGACCGAGAGCCGCCGCCGGACCCCGACGGGGCCGGAAACGGTCAGAAGCCTCGGTGAGGCGAGCGTCCTCGTCGTCGCTGAGCTCCAGATCGCCAGCCGCCACGTTGGCCTCGAGCTGGGCCACCGTGCGAGCCCCGGGGATGGCCACCACGTTGGGCCTGCGGATCACCCAGGCCAGCGCCACCTGGGCCGAGGTGGCCTCGTGGACCGTGCCGATCTCGGCCAGAGCGGCCAGCAGGCCCTTTGCCCGCTCCAGGTTCTCGGGGAGGAACAGCGGGTTGGCCGCCCGCACGCCGCCCGGTGACGGCGCGTCGGGGTACTTCCCGGAGAGCAGGCCCTGGGCCAGCGGCGAGTAGGCGATCACCAGCCGGTCGGCCGCCTGGGCGTGGGCCAGGATCTCGTGCTCAGGGTCGCGCCGAGCCAGGCTGTACTGCACCTGGTCGCTGAGCACGGGGGCGCCCCAGGGCAGCTTCGGCGGCGCGCCAAGCGGAGGCCGAGAAGGTTGCTCACCCCGACATGGCGGACGCTGCCGTCGTCGAGCAGCGACCGCATCCCGGCCATGGTGGCCGAGAGCGGGACCAGGGAGTTGCGCCAGTGCATCTGGTAAAGGTCGATGGCGGTGACGCCCAGGCGCTCGGAGCTGGCCTGGGCCCGCTGGACGACGACCGAGGCCACCGGGGCCACCGGGAAGAGCTTGGTGGCCACAAAGGCCTCGTCCCGCCGGTCGCCCAGGGCCGCGCCCACCAGGCGCTCGGACCGGCCCCAGGCGTAGACCTCGGCGGTGTCGATCAGGTTGACGCCGAGGTCCAGCGCCCGTTCCACCAGGCGAGCCGACTCGACGGCGGCGTAGTCGGCCCCGTAGCCCCACTCGGCTGAGCCGAACTGCCAGGTCCCGAGCCCGATGGCCGACAGCCGAACTCCGGCCACCTCCACGTTGCGCATGGCGCTTTGCCCCTTGCTCTCGTGAGTTGTGGAGCCTGGACGCCGTAGAACGACGCTCAGGCTCCACAATCCGGTCGGGCGGGCCAGCCTCGCAAGGGGCGAGCTCTAGGCGGCGGGGTTGAGGCGACGAACCACGCCCTTGGCCACCTCGGTCGGACGCTGCTGCTCGCCCATCTTGGAGTTCATGACGAGGGTGGCCCCGGTGAGGGCGGGGATGGCCCACTGCATCACCTTGAGCTTGCGCTGGGCATCGGCTACCTCGGGGTCGGTGGCGCTGGAGGGCTCGGTGACGCCCTCGGCCGGCGGGTCCGACGCCTTCATCAGGGTCTGGCCCAGCACCCGGCTGTAGGCGGTGGCGGCCATGGCCGCGGCGGTGAGGCCGGTCTTGACCACCGCGGCGCTGCCCACGCCTCGCTGTCCGCCCAGGCGGCCCCGGTTGGCCCCGGTGAGCACCAGCGAACCCACGGTGTAGGCGCCGATGGCGGCCAGGTTGGCCGGGGTCCAGCGGGCCCAGCCGGCGTTGGCCACCTTGACCCGCTCCCGGGGGTGGTCGACCTCGGCTGCGGCCCCGTTGAGGCCGATGGCGCCCATCAGCGAACCACCGAACCAGGCAGCCAGGCCCAAGTCGTTGAGCGCCCGTACGACGGTGTTCTGGTTCTTGGTGCTTCGTGCCATGCACGTCCTCCACGTTCGTCGGCGACGCCAGGTGCGCCGCTCCGTCCGGCCCCCTTACCCCTCTCGGGGCCCCCGGACGCCTCCGCCGGCTCAGATGCTCTCGAGGACCTCGATGCCGAGCAGGGCCAGGCCCTGGCGCAAGGTGGTGGCGGTCACCTCGCACAGGGCCAGGCGGGACGAGCGCAGTGGCTCGTCGACCCGTAGCACCGGACAGTGCTCGTAGAAGGCGTGGTAGGCCTGGGACAGCTCGTAGAGGTGGGCACAGAGGTGGTTGGGGAGGTACTCGCCCGCCACCCGCTCGATCACGTCGCCCAGGCCCACCAGGTGCAGGGCCAGGGCCCGCTCCTGAGGCTCACCCAACGACACGGTGCGGCTGGCGCCTCCGGGCGGCCCGTCGGCCCAGCCGGCCTCGCGCAGGATCGAGCGGATGCGCACGTAGGCGTACTGGAGGTAGGGGGCGGTGTTGCCCTTCAAGCTGAGCATCCGGTCGAAGGAGAAGACGTAGTTGCTGTTGCGATTCTGGCTGAGGTCGGCATACTTCACCGCCCCCACGCCCACCGCCCGGGCCACCTCGTCGACGTCTTCGGGGACGGGCTCGTCCCGCTCGGCGGCCCGCTCGACCACGAAGGCCCGGGCCCGCTCCACCGCCTCGCCCAACAGATCGGCCAGGCGCACGTTGTCGCCCGAGCGGGTGCGCAGGCGCTGGCCCCCCTCACCCAGCACCAGGCCGAAGGCCACATGGGTGACCTCGACGCCATCCGGGATCCACCCCGCCATGCCGGCCACGGCGAAGACCATCTGGAAGTGCTGCGACTGGCCGGCGTCGGCCACGTAGGCCAACCGGTCCGCTCCGCCCTCGATCCGAGAGCGCAGGGCGGCCAGGTCGGTGGTGGCGTAGTTGTAGCCCCCGTCGGCCTTCTGCACGATCAGGGGGAGGGGATCGCCCTCGGTGTTGGTGAAGCCGTGGACGAACACGCACTTGGCCCCATCGTCGACCACCACCAGTCCGGCCGCCTCGAGGTCGGCCACCACGCCGGCCAGCAGCGGCTGGTAGCTCGACTCCCCCCGCTCGATCAGTCCGTGCACGCCGAGCAGCTCGTAGACGGTCTGGTTCTCGGTGGTAGAGAGCTCCACCAGCGCCCGCCACGCCGTCCCCGCCCGGGGCTCGCCGGACTGCAGGTCGACCACGCGCCGCCGGGCCGCCTCGGCGAAGGCGGGGTCGGCGCCGAAGCGGGCGCTGGCCTCGCGGTAGAAGGTGGCCACGTCGCCGATGGCGATGGGCTCCCCGTTACCAGCCCCGGGCGCCACCTCGTCGAGGTGGGCGACGAGCATGCCGAACTGCGTGCCCCAGTCGCCCACGTGGCTGACCCGCTCCACGGCGTCGCCCCGGCGCTCGGCCACGTTGGCCAGGCAGTCGCCGATGATGGTGGAGCGCAGGTGGCCCACGTGCATCTCCTTGGCCAGATTGGGTCCGGAGTAGTCGATGACGAGCCGGGCGGGGCGGCCGGCCGGGGCCAGGCCCAGCTCCTCGTCACCCACCAGGTCGCCCACCCGAGCGGCCAGCCAGTCGTCCCGTAGGCGCAGGTTGACGAAGCCGGGGGCCACCACCTCGGGGGCCTCACAGACGCCGGTGAGGTCGAGCACCGCGGCCAGGCGCAGGGCGAGCTCGTCGGGAGGGCGGCCCAGCTTGCGGGCCAGGGCCATGGGCGTGGCACAGGTGTAGTCGCCGTGGCGAGGGTCTCGGCTGGGCTGGACCAGCACCTCGGGCAGGGCCAGCGTGGGCCCGAAGGCGTCGCGCAGGGCCTGGGCCACCCGATGGTTCAGCAACGTCTGGGGGGTCAGGGCCATGGCCGGCTCACCCTAGGTTCCCGTCCACCGCCGATCGAACGCGATCCCTCGCCCGCCCCCCGACCCAGGGAGAGGAAGGGACCGTAGCCTCGGCCTCATGGACGTGGCCGTCACCGGCGCCAGCGGGTTCATCGGCACCGCCCTGGTGGGCGCCCTCACCGATGCCGGCCACCAGGTGCGGCGCCTGGTCCGCCGTCCTCCCTCCGCCCCCGACGAGGTGCGCTGGGATCCCGAGGCGGGGACCATAGACGCCACCGGCCTGGCCGGGGTCGATGCCGTGGTCAACCTGGCCGGCGAGGGCATCGCCTCCCAGCGCTGGACCGACGAGCAGAAGCGACGGATCCGGGAGAGCCGGACGGCCTCCACCCGCCTCATCGCCGAGACCGTAGCCGGCCTCGACCCTCATCCCGCCGTGCTGCTCAGCGGCTCGGCCATCGGCTACTACGGCCACCGGGGCGACGAGGAGCTGACCGAGGCCAGCCCGCCCGGCACCGACTTCCTGGCCGGGGTGTGCGTCGACTGGGAGGCGGCGGTGCAACCGGCCGTCGACGCCGGGGTACGCACCGCCTGCCTGCGCACCGGGATCGTGCTCGACCCCCACGGCGGGGCCCTGGCCCGGATGCTGCCCCTGTTCCGCCTGGGCGTGGGCGGACCCTTCGGCCGGGGCCACCAGTGGTGGTCGTGGATCTCCCTGGCCGACGAGGTGGGGGCCATCCTCCACCTGCTGAGCGCCGGCGTGGCCGGGGCCGTCAACCTCACCGCGCCCCAGCCGGAGCCCAACGCCGAGCTCACCCGCACCCTCGGCCGGGTGCTGAGCCGCCCGGCGCTCGTGCCCATCCCTCGCATCGGCCCCAGCGTGCTGCTCGGTTCCGAGCTGTCCCAGAGCCTGCTCTACGACAGCATCCGGGTCGTGCCCGCCGCCCTCACCGAGTCCGGCTACACCTTCCGCCACCCCGATCTAGAGACGGCCCTACGGGCCATGCTGGACAAGCCGGGGGGATGACCGAACCGGTGGCGGCGGGATCGGGCGTCACGCCAGCCGGCGAGATGGACGACGCCAGCGAGATCGGCATCGAGATCGAGGCCGACGTCGTCATCGTGGGGGCCGGGCTGGCCGGGCTCAACTGCGCCCGGGAGCTGGTGGCCCTCGGCCTGCGGCCCGTGGTGCTGGAGGCCTCCGACGGCGTCGGCGGACGGGTGCGCAGCGACCGCGTCGACGGCTTCACCCTCGACCGGGGCTTCCAGGTCTACCTGACCGCCTATCCCGAGGGTCGCCGGGCTCTCGACCTGGCCGCCCTCGACCTGTGCCGCTTCCGGCCCGGGACCATGGTCCGCCACGGTGGCCGGAGCTGGACGGTGTCCGACGCCTTCCGCCGGCCCCAGGACCTGCCCATGGTCTTGGCTGCGCCGGTCGGCTCCCTGGCCGACAAGGCCCGCCTCGGGCTCCTGCGTCGCCGGCTGCGCTCGGTCCCCCCGGCCGCGCTCCTCCAGGGGGAGGATCTCACCACCATCGACGTGCTCAGCGATGCCGGGTTCTCGGCCGCCATGGTCGAGCGCTTCTGGCGCCCGCTGGTGGGGGGCATACAGCTCGACCCCACCCTGCAGACCTCCCGGCGGGCCTTCGAGGTGGTGCTGCGGTCGCTGTTCGACGGGGACGCCGCCGTGCCCGCCGCCGGCATGGGCGCCATCCCGGCCCAGCTCGCCGCCGGGCTGCCCGACGCCACCGTGCGCCTGGGCCAGGCCGCCACCGCCGTGGAACCTGGTCGAGTGACCCTGGCCGGCGGCCGCCAGGTATGGGCCCGGACCGTCGTGGTGGCCACCGAGGCCCCGGCGGCCGGCCGCCTCCTCGGGCTCGTCCCGCCCCGCTCCCGGCCCGCCGCCTGCGTGTACTTCGCCGCCGAGCAGGCGCCGTTCGAGGAGCCTTCGGTCCTGCTCGACGGCACCGGCACCGGCCCGGCGGCCAACGTGGCCGTGATGACCAACGTGGCCCCGACCTACGGGCCGCCGGGAGCGGCCCTCGTCGCCTGCGCCGTGGTGGGACAGCCCCTCCGTTCGGGCCTCGACGGCGACGTGCGCGACCAGCTCCGGCGTTGGTTCGGGCCGAGCGTGGACCGCTGGCGTCACCTGCGCACGTACCAGATTGCCCACGGCCAGCCCGAGCAGCGCCCGCCGTTCTCCCCCAAGCAGCCGGTACGTCTGCGCCCGGGGCTCTACGTGTGCGGCGACCACCGGGACACGGCCTCCATCCAGGGCGCGCTCTACTCGGGCCGGCGCACGGCCGAGGCCGTGGCCCGCCACCTCCACAGGTAGGGCCTCGGTGTCGCCCGCCCCAACCGGCTGTCGTTCCTCGTCGACGCCCTGGGCGACCTCGACTCGTCGCTGCGCCGCCTGGGAGCGGTTCTATGACGAGTTCTGATCAGAATGACCCACGAAAGGTGACGACCATGCCCCGCACACGTGAACAGCTCCAGCAGGCCGCCGACGACGCCGAGCGGTGGCTCGAATCCCTCGATCCCGCCGCGATCGCTTCGCCGAGTGCTAATGCGACTCACCTGCGTCGCATCGGTGCCGCGATGTCCGCCGCCGCTGCCAGTCAGGCTGAGCTAGCCAGCGCCGTCGCCGCAGCACGGAAGCATGGGCACACCTGGACCCAGATCGCCACGATGCTCGGCACCAGTCGCCAGGCTGCTCAGGAGCGCTACGGCGAGCCCGCGCACCGGCCGTAGACCTCGGCGGCGAAGGCTCCCGTGCCCAGGTGCATCGTCCCCGAGCCGTCCTTCAGCGATCCCTGCCACTCGGCGTCGGCTTTGCGTGCGGGCATGGAGGCCCTCCTCGAGTCGTGGAACGGATCGGCCTGCGGGATGGTCGGTGCTAGGTGGCCACCGACGCCGCACGGGCCTGGCGAACCATGGCGACCAGGGCCGCCCGTACCTCCTCGGGCGTGGCCACCGGGGCGGGGAAGCCGATGCGGACACCGGCCCGTCCCCCTGGGCTGGTGGCCACCAACTCGAAGCCGTAACGGTCGACCGCCGACATGGTGGCCTCGGTGGTGTCGGGGCGGGCCGCCTGGTGCCGGCACACCAGGACCAGGGCCTCAGCATGGTCGTCGTTCATGTGGGTGATGATGCCGGCGGCGGCCGCGACCAACGGGTCGGGCTCGGCGCCTGCGAAGGCCCCGGAGTCGACCCAGCTCATCCGCCCGTAGCCGCCGACGTA
>JALZNY010000354.1 GCA_030857525.1 Actinomycetota bacterium | reverse complement strand
GACGTCGCGCAGCAGGCCGACGACCACGAACTGCTGCTCAAGGATCCCGAGCACCCGGCGCACGCTGTCGACGGCGTCGAAGGCGGCGGCCATCCGGCTGGTGCCACCCACGAAGACCTGGCCCGGGTCCACGTCGGCGCCGATGGCGGCCAGGGCCTCCACCGCCTGGTCGCAGGCCCGGTCGAGCACCACGTCGCCCGAGGGCGGCACCGGTGCCAGGACCAAGGGGCTGGAGCCCACCAGCCAGCGCGACAGATGAGCGGTGGCCCCCGCCAGGCGCTCGTCGCCCACGTCGTCGGCCAGCTCCAGGCGGGCCTTGGTGACCGCTCCGTTGGACAGCACCACCACGGCCAGCGCCGCCCGGCCGCTCAGGCCGACGAGTTGCACGGAGCGGACGGTGGCGTCGTCGGGCGGGGCCCCGGTAACCAGGGCGGCGTAGTCGGTGAGGCCCGACAGGAGCTGTGAGGTGTCGGCCAGCATCTCCTCCAGGGCGCCGTGGGCCTTGGCGAAGAAGGTGCTCACCTGGTGGTGCTGGGTGGCGTCGAGGGGCCCGGGGTCGACCAGGCTGTCGACGAACAGCCGGTAGCCCTTGTCAGTGGGGACGCGCCCGGCGCTGGTGTGGGGCTGGTGGAGGTAGCCCTCGGCCTCCAGCACCCCCATGTCGTGGCGAACCGTGGCCGGCGACACCCCGACCTCGGGCAGGCGCGCCACGTGACCCGAACCGACCGGCTGGGCCGTCTCGATGTACTCCTCCACCACGGCACGGAGGATGGCGGCGCGACGTTGGTCCATCATGGGTTTGGCAGCCGATGGTATCGACCGCCAGCCCCCACCAACCGGTCGACCGGCGGGGCGACTCACGATGGCGCCGTCCTCACGCATGCCGCCTCCTCCTCCTCGGGTAGCGTGCGGCCACCGCTGCCGAGGAGAAGCCCATGAGCAACGTCCCGCCGCCCCCCGACCAGTCCGGGTGGTCCAATCCCCCCCAGAGCCAACCCGGACCGGAGTACGGCGGACAGCCGGGGTACGGCGGACAGGCTGGTGGTGCCCAAGGGGGCTACGGTCAACCGCAGCGTCAGCCCAGCAACGGGATCGGCATCGCCGCCCTGGTGGTGGGGATCATCTCGCTGGTGATCTCGTGGGTCCCCTTCCTCGGGCTGCTGTTGGCCATCGTGGCCATCGTCTTGGGCGTCCTCGGGATTCGCAAGGCTTCGAGGGGTGAGGCAACCAACAAGGGCATGGCCATCACCGGCGTCGTCACGGGCGGCCTGGCCCTCCTCGTGGGCGCCTTCATCACCATCAGCACGATCGTCTTGCTGGGTAGCGACGAGTTCCAAGACTTCACCGACAAGTTCCAGAACCTCAGCGAGTGCAGCGCCGAGGCGCAGACAGCCGAGGAGCAGGAGGCCTGCCAGCGGGAGTTCGAGGAGGGCTTTCCTCAGTAGGGCGTGACGGCGTCCTCGCAGCCGACGTCACTCGTCCAGACGCAGGGCGGAGACGAAGGCCTCCTGGGGCACCTCCACCCGGCCGATGTTCTTCATCCGCTTCTTGCCTTCCTTCTGGCGCTCCAGCAGCTTGCGCTTGCGGGTGATGTCACCGCCGTAGCACTTGGCCAGCACGTCCTTGCGCTTGGCCTTCACCGTCGAGCGGGCCACGATGCGCCCGCTGAGCGTGGCCTGGATGGGCACGTCGAAGAGCTGGCGGGGGATGAGCTCGCGCAGCTTCTCGGTCATGCGCCGGCCGTAGTCGTAGGCCTTGTCCCGGTGCACGATGGTGGAGAAGGCATCTACGTCGACCCCGTTGATGAGCACGTCGACCTTGACCAGGTTGGAGCGGGCGTAGCCGGCGGGCTCGTAGTCGAGGCTGGCATAGCCCTTGGTCCGGCTCTTGAGCTGATCGAAGAAGTCGACCACCACCTCGGCCAGGGGGAGGCGGTAGCGCAGCTCGAGGCGCTCGGGGCTGAGGTAGGTCATGGCCTCCATCTCCCCCCGCCGATCCTGGCACAGCTCCATGACCGTGCCCGTGTACTCCGAGGGGGTGAGGATGCCCACCCGCAGGAAGGGCTCCTCGATGTGGTCGATCTGGTTGGCCGTGGGCATGGCCGAGGGGTTGTCCACCTCGGTGCTCGTCCCCGCGGTGGTGTGCACCAGGTAGCCCACCGAGGGGGCGGTGGCGATGAGGCTCAGGTCGAACTCGCGCTCCAGGCGCTCGCGCACGATCTCCATGTGCAACAGCCCGAGGAAGCCACAGCGAAAGCCGAAGCCCAGCGCCGCCGAGCTCTCGGGCTCGTAGGTGACGCTGGCGTCGTTGAGCCGTAGCTTCTCCAGCGCCTCCCGCAGCCCCTCGAACTCGTCGCCGTCGACCGGATAGAGCCCGCAGAACACCATGGGCTTGGGGTCGCGGTAGCCCTCCAGGGCGCCGGCCGCGGGACGGGCCACCTCGGTGACGGTCTCGCCCGAGCGGGCCTCGCCCACGTCCTTGATGCCGGCGACGAGGTAGCCCACCTCGCCGGGGCCCAGGCTGGCGACGGGGGTCGGGACCGGCGTGCGGATCCCCACCTCGTCGGCGTCGTGGGTGGCCTGGGC
>JALZNY010000353.1 GCA_030857525.1 Actinomycetota bacterium | reverse complement strand
GGGCAGCGTCGGTCGAAGAGGTCGCGTAGCGACAGCAGGGCCAGGGAGAAGCCGTCGGCCCCTCCGACGAGGAAGCGGTTGACCAGGGCTAAGTCGAAGTCGTCCTCCCGCCACTCGGCCACCGGTTCGGCCACGTTGGTGAAGCCCACCTCGCCGAGCGCCCGGGTCACCTCGGCGTCGGGGTTGGGCCCCTGGGCCAGGCGCCGGAACAGCTTCATGATGAGGCGTTCGTCGAACACCACCGAGGTGTTGGACTGGTCGGCGCCGAGGTAGCGGGCCCGCTCCACCTCCTCGTCGGGCGCGATGTGGTGAAGCAGCCTGATCGCCAGCTCGGGGTCGATGGCGGCGTCGTAGGCCAGTGCCATCCCCCGGTCGGTCTCCAAATCACAGACAATGGCCTCGGGCTTGCCCTCGAGGAAGGCTTCCTGGCTGCCGACGGGCCGTAGGCCGAGCACCACCTGGTAGGTGACTTTGGGTCCCTCGCCGTCGCCATGGGCCCGGGCCTCCACCAGGACCTGCACCAACGCCGGCCAGCTTGGGTCACCCAGGGTGCGGACCGACGACAGGACTACCTCGGCGGCCTCGGCCTCTCCCCCGGCAAACCACCGCTGCCGGGGAAGGTACTCGGCCAGCGCCCTGATCAGCGCCGCCTGGTCGATCATGCCTCGCCCTCGATCAGCTGGAACCAGTAGAAGCCGAAGGGGGCCAGGGTGACGAAGTAGGGCAGCTCGCCGATGGGCGGGAAGGCCACCCTCCCGAGCAGCTCGTGGGGCACCCAACCCTCGTAGTGCGCCAGGTGCAGCTCCACCGGTTGGGCGAAGCGGCTCAGGTTGTTGACGCACATCACCACGTCGAGCTCGCCTGTCTCGGGGTCGGTGCGCTCGCGCACGAAGGCCAGGGCGCAGGGGTTCTCGGCCGACAGGACCTCGAAGCTGCCGATGCCGAACACCGGGTGCTGCTTGCGCACCTCGAGCATGCGCTTGACCCAGTAGAGCAGCGAGCTCTGGTCACGGGTGTTGGCCTCCACGTTGACGGCCTGGTACCCGTAGACGGGGTCCATCAAGGGTGGCAGGTAGAGCTGAGCGAAATCGGCCTTGGAGAAACCGGCGTTGCGGTCGGGCGACCACTGCATCGGGGTGCGCACGCCGTCGCGGTCACCCAGGTAGATGTTGTCGCCCATGCCGATCTCGTCGCCGTAGTACATGACGGGCGAGCCCGGCAGGCTGAACAGCATGGCGTGCAGCAGTTCGGCCACCCGGCGGTCGTTGTCGATGAGGGGGGCCAGGCGCCGGCGGATCCCCACGTTTCGCTTCATGCGGGGGTCCTTGGCGTACTCGGCGTACATGTAGTCGCGCTCCTCGTCGGTGACCATCTCCAGGGTCAGCTCGTCGTGGTTGCGCAAGAAGATGCCCCACTGGCACCCCTTGGGGATGGCCGGGGTCTGGGCCAGGATCTCGGTGATGGGGTAGCGCTGCTCACGCCGCATGGCCATGAACATGCGGGGCATGAGCGGGAAGTGGAAGCACATGTGGCACTCGTCGTCGTCGCCGAAGTAGTCGACGACGTCGGCCGGCCACTGGTTGGCCTCGGCCAGGAGCACCCGTCCGGGGTACATGGCATCGACCTCCTTGCGCACCTTACGAAGGTACTCGTGCGTCTCGGGCAGGTTCTCCCCGTTGGTGCCATCGCGCTCGAACAGGTAGGGCACGGCGTCCAGCCGGAAGCCGTCGATGCCGATGTCGAGCCAGTAGCGGACCACGTCGAGCATGGCCTCGCCCACCTCGGGGTTGTCATAGTTGAGGTCGGGCTGGTGGTGGAAGAAGCGGTGCCAGTAGTACTGGCCCCGTTGCACGTCGAAGGTCCAGTTGGAGGGCTCACTGTCGACGAAGATGACGCGCGCCTCGGGCCAGCGCTGGTCGTCGTCGTTCCAGACGTACCAGTCGGCCCTGGGGTTGGTACGGTCCTGGCGCGACTCGCTGAACCAGGGGTGGGCGTCGCTGGTGTGGTTCATGACCAGATCGGAGATGACCCGGATGCCCCGGCGATGCGCCTCTTCGATGAACACGACGGCATCACCCAGATCGCCGTACTCGGGGTGCAGGCTGAAGAAGTCGCTGATGTCGTAGCCGCCGTCGCGCATGGGCGACTGGTAGAAGGGCAGGAGCCAAAGGCAATCGACGCCCAGCCACTGGACGTAGTCGAGCTTCTCGGTCAGGCCCCGCAGATCGCCGATGCCGTCGTTGTTACCGTCGTTGAAGCCCTGGAGCACCACCTCGTAGAACACCGCCGTCTGGAACCACCGGGTGTCGGAGGTGAGGCCGGCGCTGCCCGAGGGGACGCCCGTGACGTTGGGGTCGGGCCCGATCATGCCGGACGAGTGGCCCGCAGATGCAAGACATGGCCGGGTTGGTCGGCCGGGTCGAGGCGCACGTAGGGGTGAGCGCCCTGCCAGGTGAAGGTGGCCCCGGTCAACTCGTCGTGGGCCTCGTAGGCCTCGTCGTAGGGAAGGCCGAGGGCGCCCAGGTCGAGCGTGAGGGTGTCCTCCTGGACGTGGCCGGGGTCGAGGTTGACCACGCACAACACGATGT
>JALZNY010000352.1 GCA_030857525.1 Actinomycetota bacterium | reverse complement strand
TCAATGTACAAAGTGATCCATCCAGGCGTCGTCGTCAACGTCCTCCAGTAGTGCCCACGGGTTGTTCGCCGCGGGCCGGCGCACCACGTTCAGACGTCAACTCGCGGCATCACCGACTCCGACGCATGTCAACGGCTGGACGGGCCAATCGACCCAGGGATCGAGCAGAAGACCCAGGACCACGTTAGAGGGTCCGCCAATAGGCGGACCTGGCCCGAGCGGCCCGCCGGCGAAGCCGACAAGAGCGGGAAGTACAGGTCATTCTCTCGGCGGTGAAGCCGCCGAGACCAGAGGCGCTCGCCTATCCGCTGGCGCTCTCATAGGTTGAGATCGGATGGTCAGGGGAACACAGGCGCCGTGCTGCTGATCAGAACGCCGGGGGTGTATCCGGCACAGCGGGACACCTGGCTGTTGGCCGAGGCGTTGCGACGAGAGCCGGGGGTGTGGGGAGCACGGGTTTTGGATCTGGGCACCGGGAGCGGTGCGCTGGCGGTGGTGGCCTCCCATGCCGGGGCCGCGCAGGTGACCGCCGTTGACGTCTCCCGCCAGGCCCTGGCCGCGGCCTGGTGCAACGCCCGGTGCCGGGGCCTGCGGGTGCGGGTGCGCCTCGGTGACCTGATCCAGCCCGTGCTCGATGAGCGCTTCGACGTGATCGTGTCGAACCCGCCCTACGTGCCCGCAGCGCACGAGTGGCTTCCTCGGCGGGGGCTCGACCGGGCCTACGACGGCGGGATCGATGGTCGGGCGGTGCTCGACCGGGTGTGCACCGAGGCCCCCAAGCTGCTGGCCCCGGGCGGGGTGTTCCTGGTCGTGCACTCCTCGCTGTGCGGGGTGACGGCCACCCAGGCCCACCTGGCCGGAGAGGGGCTCGACACCTCGGTGGTGGCTCGCTGCGACCACGCCTTCGGGCCGGTGCTCTGCGACCGGGCCGCACTGCTGGAGGAGCGCGGGATGATCCCGCCCGGGGAGCGCACCGAGGAGCTGGTGGTGATCCGTGCCCGCCGCCCCGACTAGTCCCGACGCCGGGAGCAGCACGACCCGCCTCGTCCTCGGGGACGACGGCCCCATCCTGGTCGAGGGTCCGGTGGAGCTCGTGCTGGCCGACGGCCGCGTGGTGATCTCGGAGCGGCCGGTGGTGGCCGTGTGCGCCTGTCGACGCAGTGAGCGCTACCCCTTCTGCGACACGAGCCACCGCCGCCGGGTCAAGCGCAGCGACGATCAGGCCGGGACGGCCACGCCGCTGGGAAGGACGGCCTCGGGGAGCGGGGCCAGCAGCGACGAACGGCCGGCCTCCCAGGCACCGAGCAGCTGATCGGCCAGCCGGTCCTCGACCACGGTGGCGGCCTGGAGGCCGAACACCACGTCGGGGGCGAGCGACGGCTCCCGGTCCAAGAGGTCGGCGATGATGCCGCGACGGACCACCTGCTCGTGCACGGCGTCCGCCTCGACGTGCTCGAGGTAGAACGCCATCCCCGCCGCGCAGTCCAGCCGCTCCATGGCTCGAGCCACGCGCCGGGAGCCGGGCGACGAGGTGATCTCCACCGAAGCGAACTGGCCGATCAGCGCCCCTCGTAGCGACCGGTGAAGCCCGAACAGCGACATCAGGTTCACCGTGGCCAGGGTGGCGGCGGGAGCGACGTGGAGGTAGGCGCCGTAGCCGGCGTCGAGGCCGAGCTCGACCATCATGTCGGCGAAGAGCCGGGCGTGGAGTCGCTCGCCCCGGCCCGCGCCGTACTCGTCGTGGGCCACCGTCACCATCGACGACTTGGCCTGGCCCTCGAGGCGGGGGATGATCCAGGCCTGGGGGTCGGCCTCCTTGAGGTGGTAGAGCGACCGATGGGCCACGTACTCGGCTACCTGCCCGGCCTCGCCCCGCTCGGCCAGGTGGTAGGACGGTCCCCACCCGTCGACCGGCTCGACCAGGAGCGGCGACAGCTCGGCGTCGACGTCGTCGCCGCCGGCCACGTCGGCCCGGAGGGCGGCGAGGAAGGGCCGCTCCATGGCCCGGCGAAGGGCCAGCAGCTCGGGCGCCCACTCGAGCTCGGGATCGACGCCGGCGAAGCCCCGGTAGTGCAGCTCGTAGCAGAGGTAGAGGGCGAGCTGGAGGTCCTCGCCGTAGGGATCGACCTGCCCGGCGACGTCGGGCGTGGCCAGCTCGGCCAGTGTCTCGACCTCCCGCTCGGCGGCCAGCACGGCGCGCACGGCCGCTGACAGCGGGCCCCGGGGCGGCGCCAGGGGTGGGCCCTCGGTCGCCGACGCCGTCGGGGCGACGTCGGGCACCCCGGCGATGGGCAAGATGGGCTGGGCGGTCGTCACCGCTCGCTCGCCTCGGCCTGGCCCGCCGGCGTGTGCTCGAGAGGTACGACCTCGTCGGGCGGCGGTGGTCCCGGCGGGGTCCCTTCACCGAAGGGCCGCCCCCCCAGGGCATCACGTCCGTGGGGCTCGAGCCAGCCCGACAGATCGGGGCCGGCGGGCACGATGCCGGTGGGGTTGATGTCGCGGTGGACCTGGTAGTAGTGGCGCTTGATGTGGTCGAAGTCGGTCGTGTCGCCGAAGCCCGGGGTCTGGAACAGGTCGCGGGAGTAGGCC
>JALZNY010000050.1 GCA_030857525.1 Actinomycetota bacterium | reverse complement strand
GGCCAGGACCGCCGGCGCCGGCCAGGCCTCCAGCACTGATCGCGCCCGGGCGAGCGGCCGGCGACGTCCGGCCACCGCCTACCCCCGGCGCTGGTCCGAGACCGTGGTGGTGGGAAGGACGAAGGTGGACGAGGTGGTCGGTGGCGTCGTGGACGTCGTGGTGGGAGCCTGGGTGGTGGTGGGCGCCGGGCCGGTGGACACGATCACCGTCACCGTGGTGCCCTCGGGCGCCTCGGTTCCCGCCCCGGGTTCGGTGCCGATCACGGTGCCCGCGGGCTGGTCGGCCTCCTGGGTCCGGATCTGGGGTCGGAAACCGGCGCCGAGCAGGGTGTTGAGCGCGGCGTCCTGCTGACTGCCCGTCACCGAGGGAACGCTGACCAGGGGCGGCCCGCTGGAGACCTGGACCACCACCTCGGATTGGGGAGGGACCTCGGCGCCCGCCGGTGGATCGGAGGAGATCACGTCACCCTCGTCCACGTCGTCGCTTTCCTGGCGCTGGAAGACGCCGCGCAGGTTGGCGGTGTCGAGCCGGCCCCGGGCCTCCAGCTCGGGGAGGCCCTCGATGTCGGGCACGACCACCGGCTCGAGGGCGGTGTTGACCACCAGGTTGACGGCGTCCCCCTCCTCGACCATGTCGCCGGCCGGGGGGTCCTGGCGCAGGACCACACCGGCCTCGGCGTCGGGGTCCTCCTCGGTGGCGACCTGGCCCACCACCAGGTTGGCCCCCCGCAGGATGCTCTCGGCCTCGGCCTGGGTGGCGCCCTCCACATTGGGCACCTGGACCTCGGTGGTATCACCACCGAGGCCGAGGTTGGAGCCGAGCAGGAACAACAAGCCCGCCAGCACGGCCAGCAGGGCCACCAGCACCACGATGAAGGCGGTGTTCTGGCGCCGGGGCGGTTCATCGTAGTAGCGGTCCTCCTCCCGGTGCATCGTCCGGGTCTCCTGGGCCGCAGGGATGGCCCGGGTGGCGCCGTAGTCAGGGGCAGGGGTCACGGCGATGGCCCGGGTGGCGGTGTCGGAAGCAGGGGGGGGAGGCGCAACCACGGCGGCCCGGACCTGGGTGCCCTCCCGGAAGCGGCGCAGGTCGGCCCGCAGGTCCTCGGCCGAGGCGTAGCGATCGGCGGTGTCCTTGGCCATGGCCCTTTGCACCACCGCCTCCAGCGCCGGGGGGACGTCAGGATTGCGGGACCGCAGCGGCGGAGGGGTCTCCTGGACGTGCTTGTAGGCCACCGCCACCGGGCTGTCACCGGTGAAGGGGGGATGCCCGCTGAGCATCTCGTAGAGCACGACCCCGAGGGAGTAGACGTCGCTGCGGGGGTCGACCGACTCGCCCCGGGCCTGCTCGGGCGAGAAGTAGGTGGCCGTGCCCATCACCGTGCCCGCCTGGGTGAGGTTCTCCTGGGCCGAGATGGCCCGGGCGATGCCGAAGTCGGCCACCTTGACCTGGCCGCTGGGGGAGATGATGACGTTGCCGGGCTTGACGTCGCGGTGCACCACGCCGTTGCGGTGGGCGAAGCCGAGAGCGGCGGCGACGTCGGCGGTGATGTCGGCGGCCCGGTCGGGGTGGAGGCGGCCCTCGTCCTTGATGGTCTGGGCCAGGCTGCGCCCCTCGACGTACTCCATCACGATGAAGTAGGTGCCCCCCTCCTCGCCCCAGTCGTAGACCGAGACGATGTTGGGGTGGCTGAGGTTGGCAGCGGCCTGGGCCTCGCGCCGGAAGCGCTGGACGAAGGTGGGGTCGGTGGCGAACTCGGGGAACAGGACCTTGACCGCCACCGGCCTGTCGAGGAGCGAGTCGCGGGCGAGGAAGACGTCGGCCATGCCGCCCCGGGCGATGCGCCGGTGCAGCTCGTAGCGGGCGTTGAAGATCCGCTGCTCCTCCTCGGCCATGAGGACTCAGACTAGGCGGGGCCCAAGGGCCACGCTGCGTCACCGGCGGGGGTCACTGCGTCACCGGCGGGGGTAACTGCGTCGATGTAGGTGGTCACGGCCTGGCGTCCAGCGCCGCACTGAGCACGGCCTGGGCGATGGGGGCGGCCACCCGTCCGCCGGTCTGCTCGCTGGCCCCGGGCTGGGCCTCCACGATGACCGCCACCGCCACCCGGGGGGCGTCGGCCGGGGCGAAGCCGATGATCCAGGCGTGGGAGAGGCCGTTGCCGAGCTGGGCGGTACCGGTCTTGCCCGCCGTGGGCACCCCCGGCACGGCCAGGCGGCTGGCGGTGCCCCCGTCCACCACACCGGTCATGGCCTCGGTCATGGTGGCGGCCACCTCAGGGCTGGTGGCCCGGGTCCAGACCTCCGGCTCGAAGCGTTCGATCACCTCGCCCTGGTCGTCGCGCACCTCGTTCATGACGTGGGGGATCATGACCTCGCCTCGGTTGGCCACGCCGGCGGCGACCAGCGCCATCTGCAGCGGGGTGGACCGCACCGCGTTCTGGCCGATGGCGGTCTGGGCCAGGACGGGGGTGTTCTGGACGAACGAGGCCACGTCGCCGATCGGGGATGCCTCCACGCCAGGAAGGTCGAGGGGCGGGATGTCGTTGAACCCGAAGTCCTCGGCCTGGCCGACGAGGACCTCGGCGCCCAGGTCGACGCCCATCTGGGCGAAGGCGGTGTTGCACGAGACCCGCAGGATGGAGAACAGCGTCCCCCCGCAGGTGCTTCCGCCGAAGTTGTTGATGGGGGTGTTGGTCAGCGGGGGCACGTAGGCCGAGCTGGTCGGGTAGCGGGGCGAGTCGACGCTCACCTGCCCGCTCGACAGGCCGGCGGCGGCGGTGACGACCTTGAAGGTGGAGCCGGGGAAGAAGGTCTCCCGGTAGCTGGCGGGCAACAGCGGCTGGGCCTCGTCGGCCAGGAGCCGGTCGCGCGCCTCCTGGGCCGCCTCGATGTCGACCGAGGAGAGCAGCCCCGGGTCGTAGCTGGGGAAGTTCCACAGGGCCAGCACCGAGCCGTCACGGGGGTCGAGGGCCACCACCGAGCCCCGGGTCTCGCCCAGGCTGTCCCGGGCCACCCGCTGCACCTCGGTGGGGATGGTCAAGGAGACGTCGGCCGTGTGAGGCTCGCCCAGGAGCAGCTCACCGATGTCGGTCGCCGTCTCGGTGGTGCGGCCGGCCAGCACGTCGTTGTAGGTGCGCTCCACCCCGTCGGCCCCGGCGATGAAGGAGAAGTAGCCGGTCACGCCGGCGAACAGCTCGGCCTCGGGGTACTCCCGCTGGCGCTCGAAGCGCCCCTCGGCGGGAACCGACCGGGCCACCACGGTGCCGTCGGCGGCCAGGATCTGGCCGCGGGGTTGGCTGAAGTCACGCACGATGGCCCGGGTGTTGTTGGGGTTGTTGTTGTAGGTGTCGGCCCGCAGCACCTGGATGACGTTGAGCTGGACGAACAGGGCGCCGAAGAGCACGAGCATGGCGATGCCGAGCCGGCGGATTTGTCGGTTCATGAGACGGGCTCGAGCTCGTGCTCGACCCGGGCGTTGTCGTCGGAGATGCGGATGAGCAGGGCCAACAGGACGTAGTTGGCGATCAGCGACGACCCGCCGTAGGAGACGAAGGGCAGGGTGATCCCGGTGAGGGGGACGAGACGGGTGACCCCGCCGATGATGATGAAGGACTGGAGGCCGAGGATGGACGTCAGCCCGGTGGCCAGCAGCTTGTTGAACGGAGCCTCGGCCCGCAGGGCGATGCGCAACCCGGTGCCGACCATGAGCAGGTAGGCCACGAGGATCCCGACCGAGCCCAGCAGGCCCAGCTCCTCGCCGATGGCGGCGAAGATGAAGTCGGTCTCGATGAGGGGAATGCGGTCGGGGTTGCCCAGGCCCGGACCGGTGCCGGCCACGCCGCCCCAGGCCAGGGCGAAGGTGGCTTGGACGACCTGGAACCCCTGGTTGGTGACGTCGCTCCAGGGGTCGAGCCAGATGGCGATCCGACTCTGGACGTGATCGAAGGCGCTCCAGGCGGCGAAAGCCCCAACGGCGAAGAGCAGGCCGCTGACGACCAGGTAGGAGGCCCGCTCGGTGGCCACCCACAACATGACCACGAACAGGGCGAAGAACAGCAGCGACGACCCCAGGTCGCGCTGGGCGGTCATGACGATGAGAGAAGCGGCCCAGGCCAGCACGATCGGGCCGAAGTGGCGCAGCTCGGGCAGGGTCACCGGGCCGAAGCGCTTGGCGGCCATGCCCAGCAGCTCACGCTTGTCGACCAGGTAGGAGGCGAAGAAGATGGCCAGGATGATCTTGGCGAACTCGCCGGGCTGGAAGCTGATGGGTCCGAGCTCGACCCAGATGCGCGCCCCGTTGACGGTCTTGCCCACGATGGGCAGCAGGGGTAGCAACAACAGCCCGACCCCGATCAGCATGAAGGTGTAGCGGTAGCGCTCGAGGTCACGTGGCCGGCGCACGAAGGCCAGGGTGACCACGAAGGCCAGGATCCCCACGGCCGTCCATGTGGCCTGGAGGGCGGCCAGGCCTTCGTCGAGGCGGGCGATCCACACGTAGCCGAGGCCGTTGAGCAGCCCGGCGATGGGCAGCAGCACGCCGTCGCCGGCGGGGGCGAGGCGCCGGGTGGCCACATGCGCCCCGGCGAGGAGGGCGAGGACGACCCCGAGGAAGGGGACGATGTCGGCTGGCAGGTCGGAGGTGGTGCCCAGGCTGGCCAGGGTGTAGGTGCTGGCGGTGATGATGATGGCGAGCAGGATCAGGCCCAGCTCGGTGTTGCGCCGGACGACGGGGATCAACGGCTCCCCGTCCCGCCGAGGAGGGCGCCGGGCGTGCTCGTGGCGGGTGTGCTGGTGGTCGTCGTGGACGGGCTCGTGGTCGTGGTGGTGAGCCGGCGCTCGGCCTCGGCCTGCTCCTCCAGGGCGGTCACGTAGTCGCGGGCCTGGGCCAGCGACGGCTCCTCCTTGCCGGCGGTGACGGCGTCCCGCCGGGCGGAGGGGACGTCGGCCAGGGTGAGCTCGGTGCGCTCGGCCAGCGTGGGCTGGATCCACAGCAGTCCGCCGGGCCGGCCCCGGTAGATGACGACCTGCTCGTCGTCGACCCCCACGTGGTAGGTGCTGCGGGCGAACCAGGCCACGGCAGCGACGGCGCCGCCGACCACGATCAACACGCTGCACATGAACAGCAGCGAGCGCCAGGTCACCAGCCGGGGCCGGGACTTGCCCTTGCTCTTGGTGTCACCGCCGGTCGGGACGTTGGGCGTACGTGCCGGTCCCGCCCCGGTGGCCGGCCACGAGCTCGATGGTGTGGCCGCAACGCTGGTGGTGGCCGGGCTGGCCGAGGCGACGGTGGGCGTCGCCGTGGCCAGAGCGGCGGAGGCGGCGGCAGCCCGGTCGTCGTCATCGACCACGTCGACCACCACCACACTGACGTTGTCGCGCCCGCCGTGCTGGTTGGCCATGTCCACCAGCTCGTGGGCGGCGTCCTCGGGATCGGCCAGGCGTCGCAGCACGGCGGCGATGCGGTCGTCGTCGACCTCGTTGAACAGCCCGTCGCTGCACAGCAGGTAGCGGTCGCCACGCTGGGGGATGATCTCCCAGGTGTCGACCTCGACATCGGGCTCGTTGCCCAGCACCCGGGTGAGGATGTTGCGCTGGGGATGAGTCCGCGCCTCCTCATGCGACAACCGGCCCTCGCGCACGAGGTCCTCGACGAGGCTGTGATCGTCGGTGATCTGAGTGATGTCGCCGTCGTGGAACTGATAGACGCGCGAGTCGCCGACGTTGGCCACGATGATGCGCTCGTCGGCCTGACCGTCGTCGACCAGGGCGACGACGCACATGGTGGTACCCATGCCTCGCAGCTCGGGCTCCCCTGCAGCTCGTTCCCACACGGCCCGGTTGGCCTGGCGTACGGCCCGGGCCAGGGCCTCGACCGAGGACACATCGTCGACCTCGAGCGACTCGACGGCCACCTGGCTGGCGATCTCGCCGGCGGCGTGGCCTCCCATGCCGTCGGCCACGGCGAACAGCGGCTCGGCCACCAAGATGGCGTCCTGGTTGTTGGCCCTCACCTGGCCGGTGTCGGTGGCCGCCCCGGCCCGCAGGGAGGTCATCCGCCCAGCTCCATGACGGTGGAGCCGATCTTGAGCCGGTCGCCCCGCTTGAAGGCCACCGGGGACGAGACCTTGTGGGTGTTCAGGTAGGTGCCGTTGGTGGAGCCGAGGTCCTCGACGAAGAGCATGCCGTCGCGCTGGAAGATCCGAGCGTGGAGCTGGGAGACGTAGTTGTCGTCAAGGGTCACCTGGCAACCGGCGGCCCGGCCCACGGTGAGCTCGTCGGCCAGGTTGTAAGTGTGACCCTTGAGCTCGGGAGGCTCCACCACCGTGAGCTGCGAGGATGCCCGCTCCCGTCGGCCGGGACCACGCCGAGGGCTTGAAGCTCGGCCTGATGACCGGGCCGGGGCCGCCTGGGGGGCGGCGGCGACGCTGCGAGTGGAGGACACCTCGGCCCACACCGCCCGCAGGACCCGCAGGAAGAACAGGTAGAGCAGGGCCAGGGCGCAGAGCTTGAGGATGGTGAGCAGGGACTCGGGCACGTCGGGCTACGACGCCTCGAAGCGCAGCTTGGCGTCGCCCACGGTGATCGCGTCACCGTCGGCCAGCCGGCGCTCGGTGATGGTGGCCCCGTTCACCCGGGTCCCGTTGGTCGACCCGTTGTCGACCAACAGCCACCCGTCGCCCACCGGCCGCACCTCGGCGTGGCGACGGCTGACGCTGGCGTCGGGGAGGTGGACCGTGCAGTCAGGCGAGCGACCGATGGTGCTGAGCGTGTCGGCCAAGGTGATGCGGGTGCCGTCGGAGAGCACCAGCGCTCCTCCGGCGGTGCCGCCTACGCCCTCCTTGAACCGAGCCGAAAGGCCGAAGGACCCAGCCCCGAGCTCGGGATCGATCTCGAGGTGGACCTCGACGGGGCCCATGAAGGCATAGCCCTCGTCCCGGGCGTGCTCCCGAGCGGCATCGGCCAGCGAGTTGGCCAGACTGTCCTCGATCTCGGCGAACTGCGCGTGGTCGTCGGGGCCGAGGGTGATGGTGAAGTCGTTGGGGGCCGCCATCTCGCCCCGGACGTTCACCGTACGCTGGTGGTCCATCTCCCGGGTGAGGCGCCGGCCCAGCTCCACCGGACGCAACGAGCTCTTGAAGGCACGGGCGAAGGCCCCCTCGACCAGCCGCTCGAGCCTCCGCTCGAAACCTTTGAGACCCACGCCGAGAGTGTACCCACGCCCCTTTCCAGGCGAGGGGAGTGCACCGGCGGGTACCCTGTCGGACTGGCGCTCGGGCGAGTGGCGGAATTGGCAGACGCGCAGGATTCAGGTTCCTGTGTCCGAAAGGATGTGGGGGTTCAAGTCCCCCCTCGCCCACCCTAAACATGCAGGTCAGAGGGGATGCGGGCGGCGCTCAAAGGCCGAACTTCTACCCGACTTCTACCCGAGCTCTCGCCCAGCCAGTTTGTGCGGTCCCGGTTCAGGAGAACGAACCGCAACGCGTCCCGTCGCCGAGAGGCAACCGGGGCTAGGCGCAACGAGGAAGCCCTGGCGGGCATCCTGAACCATTGTGCCGATGGCAACTGACCGGGCCGTCAAGGCTTCCCCTATGGGCGGCCTTTCGGCCGGCCTTGACCGCCCTCCCGTCCCGGAGGGGCCCGGCGCGCCCACGAACGAACCCTCGGCCGGTTCAGGCACGCGCGCAGAGCCAAAAAATACCTTCGGTGCCACCCTTGAAAAGGGACCCTCCTCGAGAGATGACACAACTCGGCGA
>JALZNY010000351.1 GCA_030857525.1 Actinomycetota bacterium | reverse complement strand
GTCCGCCGCGGCCTGGAGCTCGGTCGACGGCGAGGTGTGGCGACGGGCTGCTCACGACGAGGCCGTCTTCGATGGCTCTGGTGAGCAGCGCATGGATGCGGTGACGGTGCGGTCCGGCGGGGCCGGATGGGTGGCGGTGGGCTCGTCGGCCGGTGGCGACGGTGCCGACGGTGGTGGTGACGGGCTCGACGCCGCCGTGTGGCAATCGCTCGACGGCTTGGCTTGGACCCGCGTGCCCGACGACGGCGCCCTGGGCGGCCCCGGCGACCAGCGCCTGGTCGACGTGGTGGCCGGCCCCGGAGGGCTCGTCGCCGTGGGCAGCGACGGCGAGTCGGCTGCCGCTTGGACCACGACCGACGCCACCGCCTGGACCCGGGTCGATCTCGGACCGGGCCAGGGGTCGGGCATAGCCCCAGGTCCCGAAGTCGGACTCCTCACCGTCGGATCGACTGGGGGCGACGGACTGGAGGGGATGGTCTGGCGCTCCGGGGACGCAGCCGCTTGGGAAGGGGTCGAGGGGGGCGAGCTGAGCGGACCCCTCGACCAGGAGCTGGCTGCGGTGGCGGTGGTCGAAGAAGTGGCCGTCGCCGTGGGGCGAACCAACCTGGGCGGGGGCGACGACGCCGCCGCCTGGGCCTCGGGCGACGGCGGCATCACCTGGACCCGCTCGCCCCACCTCGAGGAGGTCTTCGGCGGCGACCAGGCCCAGCGCATGCTCGATCTGGCCACCTTGGAGGGCCTGGTGGTGGCCGTGGGCTGGAGTGGCTCGACCCCCGAAGCCCGAGACGCCGCCGTGTGGATCACCGACCTGGCCGGCGGTGGGGCCAGCTCCAACCTGTAGGTCGTTCGATGCCGTCCTCAGCCTGTACGTCGACGTACGGAGGTGTACAGTTTCTCCGTGACCACGACCGTGACGACCAGCGAAGCCAGGGCCTCCCTACCGGAGCTGCTCAATCGCGTGCTTGCCGGCGAGGAGGTGACCATCACCCGGCACGGCCAGCCGGTGGCGGTGGTCCTTCGACCCGACGCTCTCCGGGTCCGTCGAGCTGACGTGGCCCTGGCCGCCGCCGGCAGGATCCGTGATTTGGTCGAAGCAGGTCGGCGGACGGTGCTGCCTCCTCCAGGACTGAGTGAGGAGTGGGCCGAGGAGCTCGTCGCTGAGGTGCGGGCCGGTCGCTCGGGTCGGTAGTACGAGATGGATGCCTTCGACGCGGATGTGCTGATCTACGCCGCAGTGCCTGGTCATGCCCTCGGGCGCCGGGTCCGTGGCCTGTTCCCGCAGGAGCCCATCGACGAGGCGGGCGTGGTGGCGGGCATCGGTTCGGTGCTGCTGCTCCCCGAGCTCTTGAGCAAGCCGACCCGAGAGCAGGCCGACGAGCAGCTCGCACAGCTCGGCGCCCTGCTGAGCCGGCTCGACCTCCGGCCCGTAGACGAAGCGACGGCGGACGTAGCCGTCGCCCTCGGCGCCTCGTACAAGTTGAAGGCGGCCGATGCCGTACACCTCGCCACTGCCGTCATCGCGGGTGCCGACCGTTTCGTCACCAACAACCAGCGGCACTTCCTGCCGACGATCACCGAGGTGGAGGTCATGTACCCCGGCAACCTCCCCGAGGACGAGTCGTGACGGGTGTTCGGGCTGCAAGCGGTTGCCATCCACTGGAGATCGGTGGCAGACTGTTCGGGATGTCCGTCGCCCACGACCTCCTCGTAGTCATCACCTAGCACACGCCGCCTCCCCCGCCGCGTGTGCCACGACCTCCCCACCGGGAGGTCGTTCCAGTTTTCCAGCCGTTCTCATGAGACCGACCGTCCGGGACCACCCCGACCAGGACCAGCAAGGAGCACCATGAAGCTGACCGGAGCGCAAGCCCTCATCAAGAGCCTGGAGATGGAAGGGGTCGAGGTCATGTTCGGCCTCCCGGGCGGGGCCATCCTGCCCGTCTACGACCCCATCATCGACAGCTCCATCCGCCACATCCTGGTGCGCCACGAGCAGGGGGCGGGCCACATGGCCGAGGGCTATGCCCATGTCACCGGTCGTCCCGGCGTGGCCATCGTCACCAGCGGCCCAGCCGCCACCAACATCGTCACCCCGCTGTGCGACGCCTACATGGACTCCATCCCCATGGTGGTCATCACCGGCCAGGTGGCCTACTCCTCCATCGGCTCCGACGCCTTCCAGGAGTGCGACACGACCGGCATCACCATGTCGGTCACCAAGCACAACTGGCTGGTGACCAACGCCCAGGAGATCCCCCTGGTGATCAAGGAGGCCTTCCACATCGCCAGCACGGGTCGACCCGGCCCGGTCCTGGTCGACGTGCCCAAGGACGTCAGCAACCAGATGATGGACTGGTACTGGCCCACCTCGGTCGACCTCCCCGGCTACCGGCCGGCCAGCACGGGTGACCCCACCCTGATAAAGGCCGCAGCCCGCATGCTCCTCGAGTCCCGCCGGCCCGTCATCTACGCCGGGGGCGGCATCCTCAAGGCCCGAGCCGCCGAGGCCCTGCGTGAGCTGGCCGAGCTGACCGGCATCCACGTGGTCACCACCCTCATGGCCCGGGGCGCCTTTCCCGACGACCACCCGCTGTGC
>JALZNY010000350.1 GCA_030857525.1 Actinomycetota bacterium | reverse complement strand
GAGCAAGACGTTGAACACGTCGGGATGGGCCTTCTCGATCTCATCCAGCAGGACCACTGCGTAGGGACGGCGCCGGACCACCTCGGTGAGCTGGCCCCCTTCGTCGTAGCCCACGTAGCCCGGGGGAGCGCCGATGAGGCGGGCCACCGTGTGCTTCTCCTGGTACTCGCCCATGTCGATGCGCACCATGGCCCGCTGGTCGTCGAAGAGGAACTCGGCCAGGGCCCGGGCCAGCTCGGTCTTGCCCACACCGGTGGGGCCGAGGAACAGGAACGAACCGATGGGACGGTCGGGGTCGGACAACCCGGCCCGGCTGCGCCGGATGGCGCTGGCCACGGCGTGCACGGCGTCGTCCTGGCCCACCACCCGATCGTGGAGGACCTTCTCCATGCGCACCAGCTTGGCCACCTCACCTTCCATGAGCCGGCTCACCGGAACACCGGTCCACTTGCTCACCACCTCGGCCACGTCCTCCTCGTCGACCTCCTCCTTGAGCATCTGCTGGGTGGCCTGAAGCTCGGTGAGGCGGGCGGACGCCTCCTCGACCTGTCGCTCGAGCTCGGGAAGCTCGCCGTAGCGGATCTCGGCCGCCCGGGCCAGGTCGCCGTCGCGCTCGAAGCGCTCGGCGTCGAGCCGGCGGGCCTCGAGGTCCTCCTTCAGGGAGCGGATGGTGGCGATGGTGTCTCGCTCCGCGGTCCAGTGCGCCTTCATCGCCGCGGCGTCCTCGCCCAGGTTGGCCAGCTCCTCGTCGATGCGGGCCAGCCGTTCCCGGGAGGCCGCGTCGGACTCGGCTTGGAGGGCCACCCGCTCGATCTCGAGCTGGCGCATGCGCCGCTCGACCACGTCGATCTCGGTGGGCATCGAGTCGATCTCGATGCGCAGCCGGCTTCCGGCCTCGTCGATGAGGTCGATGGCCTTGTCGGGGAGGAACCGGCCGGTGATGTAGCGGTCGGACAGCACGGCGGCGGCCACCAGGGCGGCGTCTTGGATGCGTACGCCGTGGTGCACCTCGTAGCGCTCCTTGAGGCCCCGCAGGATGGCGACCGTGGCATCCACACTGGGTTGTTCGACGAGGACCTGCTGGAAGCGACGCTCCAGCGCAGGGTCCTTCTCGACGTGCTTGCGGAACTCGTCGAGGGTGGTGGCGCCGATCATGCGCAGCTCGCCCCGGGCCAGCATGGGCTTGATCATGTTGCCGGCGTCCATGGCCCCTTCGGCCGCGCCCGCCCCCACCACGGCGTGCATCTCGTCGACGAAGGTGATGACCTGGCCCTGCGCATCGGTGATCTCCTTGAGCACCGCCTTGAGGCGCTCCTCGAACTCCCCCCGGTACTTGGCCCCGGCCACCATGGCCGAGATGTCGAGGCTGATCACGCGCTTGTTCTCGAGGCTGGAGGGGACGTCGCCCTCGATGATGCGCCGGGCCAGGCCGTCGACGATGGCGGTCTTGCCCACCCCGGGCTCGCCGATGAGGACCGGGTTGTTCTTGGTGCGGCGGGACAGGACCTGGATGACACGACGGATCTCCTCGTCCCGGCCGATGACGGGATCGAGCTGGCCGGCCCGGGCCGCCTCGGTGAGGTCGCGTCCGTAGCGCTCGAGTGCTCGATAGGTGTCCTCGGGGGTGGCGCTGGTCACTCGGTGGCTGCCCCGAACGTCGCGCAGGGCGACCAGGAGGTCCTCGCGGCCGACACCGACCAACTCGGCCAGGGCCAGGAGCAGGTGCTCGGTCGACAGGTAGTCGTCACCGAGCTCGCGCCGTGCGGCGTCGCCGGCCTCCATGGTGTTCCGCAGGGCTCGACCGACCTGGGACTCGGCGCCGTAGGTGTGGGGGAGGCGGGCGATGACGCCTTCGAAGCGGGTTCGCAGGCCGAGGGCGGCGACCCCCACCTTCTCGAGGATGGGCAGGACGACACCGTCCTCCTGATCCACCATGGCCAGGAGGAGGTGCTCGAGGACAACCTCGGGGTGGTGCTGGGCCCGGGCCGCCTCGGTTGCGGCTTGGAACGCCTCTTGGGTCTTGACCGTCCAGCGGTGGGGTCGAACACCGAGGCCATACCTGGACCTCCTTTGCAGGCTATAGGGAAAGTTGAGCGCTAGTGTATCAACCTGCGGAGTGCCGGCACCCTTGCCCTGCCCACCAGCGGCGCTACTTGCTCTGCAGGGAGTGGAAGAAGGGGATCCCTCCGCCTAGCACGGTGAGGATGAGGGCGAAGATCAACAGGAAGCTGGGGCCCCAAACGAACCCGATGATCCCCAATATGACGCCCACCGCCACGATGGCCAGCGATCCGCCCAGGTTCTTGCTCATCTGATGCCTCCGTAGTCGCACGGACCCGTCCCGATGGCCGGGTCATATTGATGGGAATGTTGTTCCTTTTCTCGCCGGGGCGCAACCCTGGGGAGGGATATGTGCTGCCGAACCGCGAATCTCCCGCAGAGTGGTGCGTCGCTACTGTGAGTGGGGGTGCTCCGTTCGCCGGTGGCAGCCCGGGCGCCAGTAGGTCACGACGAGCAGGGGCGAACCAACTCGGGCAAAGAAACCGCTGGTCAGAGGAGTACAACTAGATGCCGCAAGCCTGCATGCGAGCAGCATCTAACAA
>JALZNY010000349.1 GCA_030857525.1 Actinomycetota bacterium | reverse complement strand
GGGTGTCGGCGCTCTCCATGGCTTCTTCGGACGGACGGGTGCCGAGCAGGCCGATGCCGCCGGTGGTGAGGGGATGGTCGTCGGGGACCACGGCCTTGCCCGACAGCGTCTTGACGATGGGACTGGCCAGCACCTCGGCCACGGCCAGCACCTCGTCTCGTGCCCCGAGGGCGCCGGCCCCGACCAGCATCACCACCTTCGTCCCCTCGTTGAGCACGGCCGCGGCCCGGGCCAGGTCGTCGGCCCGAGGCACGATGTGGGCCGGGATGTAGATCGGTGCCGTCTGGGGGGTGCGGGCCGGCGCCCCTCCCTCCCACGGGTCGGCGTCGGCCGGGGCCTGTTGGATGTCGACCGGGAAGGTCAGATGAGCCACCCCCCGCCGGGCCAGGGCGGTGCGCACCGCCTTGTCGACGAGGGTGGGGATCTGGAGCGGGACGTGGATCATGGCGTTGTACTCGGCCACGTCGATGAACAGCCGGTCGAGGTGGACCTCCTGCTGGTAGCCGGTGCCCAGCAGCTTCGGCCCCTGCATGCCGGTGATGGCGAGCACCGGGGCGTGGTCGAGCTTGGCGTCGTAGAGGCCGTTGAGCAGGTGGATGCCCCCGGGCCCGGAGGTGGCCAGGCAGACGCCGAGGCGGCCGGTGGACTTGGCGTACCCGGTGGCCATGAAGGCGGCGGCCTCCTCGTGGTGCACGAGCACGAAGCGGAGCTTGTCCTGGTGGCGCCGGAAGCCTTCGGTGAGGCCGTTGATGCCATCGCCGGGAAGGCCGAACACGGTGTCGACCCCCCAGTCGATGAGCCGCTCCACCAACAGCTCGGATGCGATCTTCTTCATGTTCAGGCTCCTCGTCGTCGATCAGGTGGTCGTCGGATCAGTGATCCCCGGCTCTCGCTCATCGAACTGCCCAGCGCTGCGCGTCGACCGCCTTGAAGGTGAGGCCATGGCCGGGTCGTCCACGGTCGGGGACCAGGCGACCGTCGACCGGCTCCAGGACGCCGTCGAAGAACATGCGCTCGATGCGCACATGGTCGTGGAACCACTCGAGGTGGCGGATGGGCGCCAAGGCACAGCCGAGGTGGGCGTGCAGAGCCGGGGCGGTGTGGGCCGACAGAGGCATCGAGCGGGCCTGGCACAGCGCGGCAGCCTGCACCAGGCCGGTGACACCGCAGCGCGTGGCGTCGGCCTGCAGGACATCGACCGCCTCGGCCCTGAGCATCCGCTCGAAGTAGGTCACGTCGTAGCCGTACTCGCCGGCCGTGACGTCCATCCCCGCCGGCGCCCCATGACGGACCCGACGCAGACCGTCCAGGTCGTCGGACGACACCGGCTCCTCGAACCAGGACACGCCGAGACGACCGAAGGCCTCGGCCTGAGCCAGCGCCTGGGCTGGGGTGTACGCGCCGTTGGCGTCGACATAGAGCTCGGCGTCGGGCCCGATGGCGGTGCGCGCCGCCGCCACCCGCGCTTCGTCGGCGGCGGGATCGCTCCCGACCTTCATCTTCACCTTCGAGATGCCCGCCTCAACCCACCCCGCCAGCTGCTGTGCCACCTCGTCGGTGCTGTAGGACGTGAACCCGCCGCTGCCGTAGACCTCGACGCCGTCGCGTACCGGTCCGAGGAGATCGACCAGCGCCACACCGAACAAGCGGGCCTTGAGGTCCCACAGGGCAGCGTCGACGGCGGCGATGGCGCCGGAAGCGACTCCTGCCCGGCCGACGTTGCGGACGGCTCGCACCATGGCCACCCACGCCGTGGGCACGGCCAGGGCGTCGAGGCCGATCACCCGCGGGGCCAGCGTGCGGATGACGAGCCCGGCCGCCGACGCCTCGGCATAGCTGTAGCCCAGGCCCCGCTGACCTCCCGCGGTGACCTCGACCACGATCATGGTCGTGGCGTCCCACTCCAGGGTCCCGTCCGATTCCCCACGGTCGGTGGGGATGGTGAACGCTGAAGCTCGTACCTCGTCGATCTGTTGCACCGGTGCGGCAGCCGCTCAGGGCCGACGGATCGGGTTCTCGTCTCTCATGTGGAGGTCACCCTCTCATGACGATGCGAAGATCGGAAGGTCCAGGGGCTCGATGTCACCACCCTGTAAGAGGCTCAGCGGATAGGCAGGCTGCTCTTGGCTCAGCGGCTTCGCCGCCGAGACGAACGCAGCTTGACCTGTCCACGCTTCGCTTACAGTTCTCGAACAATCGGCTGGTGAAGCCGCCGGTCGTCGAGGGCGCGGCGGTAGCTTCACCAATGGCGGCGTCGTGGCGCGGTGCACGGTTCGTCAGGTCTCAGATGCCGACAGCCGCGAGCCCAACCAGTAGAGGAGCCACCATGGCCGAGTTCCCGTCTGTCTCCCATGTCGCAGTGACCGTCACCGATCTCTCCGTGAGTGCCCCCTGGTACGAACGGCTCTTCGGGGTCGCACCTGCGCTCGACGAGGATGTCCCCGGCGGCCTCCACCACACCGTCTTCCCGTTGGCCGGGGGCATGCAATTCGGTTGGTCACGCACCCCGAGACCACAGGGGATCACGTCTTCAACGAGTGCCGGGCAGGGATGGACCATGTGGGCTTCGCCTGCACGAGTCGCGACGAGCTGGTGGCCTGGCAGG
>JALZNY010000348.1 GCA_030857525.1 Actinomycetota bacterium | reverse complement strand
GGCATGCGCTGTATCTCGTCCCTGATCTGGCCCGCCCGCTGGCGGTAGCTGGGCTCGTCCACCAGCCTCCGGACCTGGTGTCGGACCCTCTCGGGGCTGAGATCCGAGGGATGGAGGGCCACTCCCGCGCCCAGGGAGGCACAGCGCTCGGCGTTCCAGAACTGGTTGGCGCCCTGGGGAAGGACCAGGAGGGGAAGTCCGTGGGCCAGGGCGGCAAGGACGGTCCCCGACCCACCGTGGCACACGACGACGTCGCAATGGGGGAAGAGGAGCGACTGGGGGAGGTAGGACTCGACGTGGACGTTGGCGGGTTGGGGACCCAGCTCGGAAGGGTCGCGATCGGGGCCCACGGTGACGACGACGTTGTAGGCCTCCTCCTCCAGGCCCCGCAGGACGGCGTCGAAGACGTCGGTGGCCTGGTTGGCGATGGTCCCGAGGGTCACGTAGACGGTCGGAGCGGCCGGCAGGTGGCGCGCCCACGAGGGCAGCTTGGCGCCGGCGGTGGTGTCGAAGGTGACGGGCCGGAGGGGACGGGCCACGGTGATGGACTCGATCGAGGGGTCCTGGAAGCTGGGGGGGCACACGTCGAGGTACAGGTGGTCGAACATTCCCCCCAACGGTCTGGGCTTCAGCCCACATCGGCGCCACGTGGGAGACACCACCTCGCCGGCCAGCTCCCAGAACTCGCGTGGCGCCACGGCGCCGAAGCTGTGAGCGGCCCAGGGGATGCCGGCCCGGGCGGCGGCCACGGGCCCGGCAAAGTCGGTGACGTCGTGGACCACCAGGTCGGCGCCGAAGGTGGCGACCGCCCCACCAAGCGCATCGACCTTCGCCGGTCCCGCCACCTGGGCGAACATGAGGGCGCCCACGGACCAAGTGTCATCAGGGGCGAGCGCAGCCGCCTCAGGGAGCTCCATCGTCTCCTGGTGGGCGATGTGAGGGCTGAGACCGGCGGAGAAGGCCGGGAACCCGGCGGGGGCGACGACTCGACGGCAGAAGCGCTCGGCGGTGGCGAAGGCCACCCGGTGGCCGGCGTGATCGAGCGCCCGGGCCAAGGGGACCAGGGGATGGAAGTGGCCGAAGCCCGGGACGCAGGAGAACAGCACGTGCATGTGTGGAGTCGCCCTTCGCTCGAGGGTGTCACAGCCAGAGTACGCTCGGCCCGGCGATGCGCCTGAGTTGCCTGGCGCCCGGCGAGGTGCATGTGGGGCAGGCGTCAGTGACCGCTGGCGCCTCCCGGTGCCAGTTGCTGCTGGCCACCCTCTCGTGCGAAGAGGTTCGTAGGTCGCAGGGCTTCCGGAGCCCGCGGCGACGGGAGGTGTTCGTGGTGGCCCGGGCCATGCTCCGGGACACGCTGGCCCACGCCCTGGGCGAGGATCCCCAGGCCCTGCGCTTCGCCGCCGGACTCCATGGCAAGCCATTCCTCGATCACGGCCACGGCCTCCGCTTCAACCTCGCCCACAGCGGCGATGTGATCCTGTGCGCCGTGGCCCGGGACCGCGAGGTGGGCGTCGACGTCGAGCGGGTGAGGCCCGACATCGACCACGAGAGCATCGCCCGTCGCTTCTTCTCGCCTGTTGAGAACGAGCAGATTGCCTCCCTCTCCCCACCGCTGCGCCAAGCCGCCTTCTTCGTCGGCTGGACCCGCAAGGAGGCCCTGATGAAGGCCTGGGGTGTCGGGCTGACGCTGGGTCTCGACCGCTTTGACGTCACCATGGCGCCCGACCAACCCGTCCGACTGCTGGGCGTACGAGCCCCCTCCTACGACGCAACCGGCTGGTCGATCCACGATCTGAGCCCCGGCCCCGGCTATGCCGCTGCCCTCGCCGTGGAGGGCGCCGTCAGCGGGCTCTCGTTGGCGCCCTGGGGCCAGGCAGCACCGGAGCCCGCCCCGAGAGACGAGGCGGGCTCCGGTTGCCATGACTGAGACCTCGGTCAGGCGTTGGCTAGACGGCCTCACCCGCCTCGGCCGCCTGGACCGCTGCGTTGGAAGGACGATCATCCTCGCCGCGATCGGTCAGCTCGAAGGCGTCGAAGACTGCGTTGCCAAGCGTGGTGTTCTTCTCGATGACGTTGTCGAAGGCGCCGGGCGCGGCCTCCATCGTCTCCGAGGTGGTGTTGGTCACCACGTTGATGGTCACTCGCCCTCGGCGAGGAGGTTGTTCAGCTGTTGGCCCAAGGCGTAGCTGGCCGAGATGACGGGGATGTCGACCCCTCCGACCGAGCCGAAGCCGGCTGCGGTGCGCCCCGTCTGGCCCTCGTTGAACATGATGACGGCGCTGGCTCCGGCGGCGATGGCGTTGTCGACCTTCGCCACGAAGGTGCAGGTGCCCCGCTGGATGAGGGCGACGTCGCCCTCCTCGAAGCCGGTGTCGGTGAAGTCACTGGCCTCACACCCGCTGGTGGAGGTGTCGACCGGGTTGGAGTTGATCGGCTCGTCGTCGGGGATGGCGAGGTCGATGGCCACCAGGTCGTCGGTCACGTCTCCGCTGCCCGAGCCGAACATCACCTCGTAGTCAGTGCCCTCGGTGAAGGGGGCAAGGTCGGGGGTGACCAGGTCGACCACGGTGGGACCGACGTTCTCGAAGTTGGTGGCGAAGCGGGGGCCGTTGAGG
>JALZNY010000347.1 GCA_030857525.1 Actinomycetota bacterium | reverse complement strand
CCGAGCCGGGCGTAGCGGGGCAGAGGCAGGTCGGGGTCGAGGCGTACCACCGGGACGTCGAGCACCGCCGCAGCGTACGATCCCCCGGTGCTCGTGTGGATGGACCTGGAGATGACCGGCCTGGACCCGGGGCGCCACGTCATCGTGGAGATCGCCACCCTGGTCACCGACGACGAGCTCGAGGTGGTGGCCGAAGGGCCCGACCTCGTCGTCCACCAGCCGTCCGAGGTGCTGGCGGGGATGGGCAACACCGTGCGCGACATGCACACCCGCAGCGGCCTCTTGGCGGCCATCGAGGCGTCCGAGATAACCCTCGAGCAGGCCGGCCTGGCCACCATGGAGTTCCTGGCCGAGCACGTGCGTGAACCCCGCTCCGTCCCGTTGTGCGGCAACTCCATCGGCACCGACCGTCGCTTCCTCGCCGCCTACCTGCCCCAGATCGAGGACTACCTGCACTACCGCTGTGTCGACGTGTCGACCTTCAAGGAGCTGGCCCGGCGCTGGTACCCCGAGGCGCTGAGCGCCGCGCCCCCCAAGGCTGGCGGCCATCGGGCCCTCGACGACGTGCGCGAGAGCGTGGCTGAGCTGCGCTACTACCGCGAGACGCTGTTCAAACCGGTGGCCGTCAAGCCGGTGGTCGAGTCCGCAGATCCCGCCCCTTCCACCTGACCCGGCGCCGTCCGAAGGTCACGATCATCGAGCGGGCGAAGACGGCCACGAAGACGGCCAGGGGCACCAGGTAGAGCGCGGCGGTGACGGCGCCGAAGGCACCGATGCGCCGCAGGAGGACGGCGAGCTGGCCGGCGACGGCGAGGTAGCAGGCCGCAGCCACGGCGGGGTTGTCGGCGACCAATACCAGCGGGGCGCTGAGCGCGGCCAGCCAGGCCACGACGAGCACGAGGGTCAGGGGGCGGACAGCTCGAGCGGCGGAGGCGAAGTTCTTCGTGAAGCCCTCTACGAGTTGGCGCAGGCCGTCGGGATACAGGCGCACGGCGATGGATCCCCGCCCGCCCCGCAGGGTGACGGGCAGTCCCGCGGCCTGGTAGCGCTCGGCCAGGGCCAGGTCGTCGACGACGGCCCCTCGCACCGAGGCATGGCCGCCGACCGCCCGGTAGTCGTCGACGCTGGTGACCAGGCACGGCCCGAAGGCGCCCACGGTTCGGCTACGGCGTCGGGGGGTGAAGGCGCCCGTGGCCATCATGGCCACCAGGTTGAACAGGGCCGCCAGGCGCTCGTGGAGATGCGGTACCTCGTGCCAGGGCTGCACCGAGTAGAGACCGCCGGAGCGGGCGGCGCCGTCGCGGAGACGGTCCAGGCCGCCGGCCTCGAGTCGGGTGTCGGCGTCGAGAAACACCAACGTCGGCCCGGTGGCGGCGG
The DNA here is from genome assembly GCA_030857525.1 of Actinomycetota bacterium. Classification (GTDB taxonomy): domain Bacteria; phylum Actinomycetota; class Acidimicrobiia; order Acidimicrobiales; family CADCSY01; genus JADDRA01. The sequence continues at coordinate 1,244 of JALZNY010000347.1, read as the reverse complement.
CGGCGCCGGTGTGGCACGCCCAGGCCTTGCCCTGCCAGCCGGGCGGCAGCGGCAGGGCCTCCAGCACCTTGGCCCCGGCTCGGCGGGCAACCGAGGCGGTGTCGTCGCCCGAGTCGTCGTCGACGACCATGACCTCGTCGCCGGGGTGGACCTGGGGCAGGAGCGAGGCCAGGAGCACGCCCAGGTTGTGCTCCTCGTCGCGGGCGGGGACGATGATCGACGCCCTCGGAGGGTCCAGCGACGCCCGGCCGGCAAGGGGGACGGGTACCCGCCACAGCAGCCACCATCCTGCGCACCAGCCCAGGGCGAAGATGGCGAGGTCGACGAGCACGACGGCGTCAGTCCTGGCTCATCAGGACCGAGCGGCCGCCGCGTTCCCCATCTCGGCCATGCTGCCCACCCGGCTTGGCTGTTCCACCCCTGCCCCCGGTCAGGAGAAATCCTGGACCGCCTCGTGCAGCAGACCAGTGGCGGCGGACGGCTCCCCGTCATGCCGATGGACGCGTACCGCCACGACGACCGTTTCGTAGTCAACTTCGAGGTGCCCGGTGTGGACCCGTCCTCCATCGAGCTGACGGTGGAGAAGAACGTGCTCACCGTCTCGGCCGAACGGCGCTGAGACCCCGCCGAGGGCGACCAGGTGCTGGTGTCGGAGCGCCCGCAGGGCAGCTTCAGCCGTCAGCTCTTCCTGGGCGAGAGCCTGGATGCCGACCGCATCGAGGCCAACTACGACCACGGCGTGCTGAGCGTGTCGATCCCGGTGGCCGAGCAGGCCTGCTTGCAGAGACTCCCAGACGACAGAGACGAAGGAGGCTTTCACGATGGCACTTCCCGTTCGGCGAGGCGACGACTCTGATGCGGTTCGCTGGGATCCTCAGGGCGAGCTGAGCCGGCTCAACCAGCAGCTCCAGCGCTACGTCGACAACTGGCGGCACCTGCCGTCCCTCTTCGGCGAGGGCTTCGCCCCGCTGGCCGACGTCGAGGAGACCGATGAGGGCTTCGTGGTGGAGATCGACCTGGCCGGCGTCAAGAAGGACGACGTCGAGGTCGAGCTCGGGGGACGGCGGTTGGTGGTCGCCGGCGAGCGCAAGGAGCGTGAGGGCAACACCCTCGATAGCTGAGGGTCAGGGGCCGACGGGAGCCCTCAGGGGACCAGCCATGCCGAGGCCCGGGCCTGGCCGCCGGCCACCAGCCACAGGCGGAGGCCGTCGTCGCTGTGGTGGGTGAGCAGCGTCACCTCGTCG
>JALZNY010000346.1 GCA_030857525.1 Actinomycetota bacterium | reverse complement strand
GCTCCGGGGAGAGGGTCGTCCAGGTCTTGCGGCCGTTGACCCGCCAGCCGCCCTCCGCCGGCACGGCCAGGGTCGCGTACTGTCCCCCCCGGCTGGGGCTGCCGAGGTCCGGTTCGCTGGCCACGCCATTGACCAGCGCCCCCTCGGCCACCACCTCCCGGCAGACGCGCTCGAACAGCGGCTCGGGCCAGGCCCGGCTGTCGGCCAAACCGCCGATGACCACCAGGTGCATCGTCGAGGCCAGGGCCACCGACCCGTCGCCCCGCGCCAGCCGCTCCTGGGCCAGCATCGTCTCCAGGGGCGTGGCCCCCCGCCCGCCGTACTCCTCCGGCACCGTCAGGGCCAGGTAGCCCGATTCCCGCAGGGCCCCGAAGGTGTCGTGGGCGAACGTGTTCTCCCGGTCGTGCGCCGGGGCGTTCTCGGCCGCGACGGCCGCCAGCCGGTCGGCCAGGGCCATGAACTCGGCCTGCCGCTCCGTCTTCGGGTAGGGTGGCCGGTCGCCGGGAGACGGCGCGGGGCGGCCGTCGATGGAGGATATCTGGTCGGCCGGTGCGGTGGTGGTGGTCATGCGGGCTCCACGGGATGGCCTTGGCCCTGGCGGGTCCGATCAGGCGCTGGGTAGTGGGTACGGGAGAAGATACCGCGTGCTCGTTATCGGCGTGGGTCTACCGGGCCACCCGGAGGCGAGGCCCGAGTCTCGGGGAGGCACCCGCAAGCGGGGCGCCCTCATGTATCTTGGTGGCATCTCCCTCCCTGGAGCCATTGATGTGCCCATCAGGATTGGGCGGCTCAGACAACGATTCGATACTCCTAAGTCGCCTTCCCGCCACTGCCGGTGGCCGGACGCAGTTGTGCGCCAGCTCGATGCCCCTATGGCCACCCCTTATCTTACCCAGCGTTGCTAACGGCGCCCAAATGCTCCCGTTATCTTACTGGAAGGCCCTTCAGTAAGATAACGGGGTGACGCTTGATTCTGGAACTGGGCAAGTTTGGGTGATCCGGACCCCATCGGACCGATGACCCGGATCAGTGGTCCTCGTCAGCCGTCCCATGTGGCCCCAGCCGGGGGCGTGGCTGTCGCCGTGGGCGCCGTAGTTGTGTCCGCAGTCCCGCAGCGTTGGTGCTTCGCTGAACTGACCACGACGAAGCTGTTGAACTTTGAATCCAGCATTGGGGCGGTCCTGATCGCTCGGAGGACTAGATCGTTCTTTGGTTCAAGAATTTCGCTTGGAGAGGTACGGATCGCAAGACTGGGCGGCTTTCTTCATCTGCGGCAGGAATAGTCGCCGTCACTGAACCGGCGGTCTGCTTCCAATTCTCGGTGACAAACAAGGCTTGGAGGGTCGGGTGTCGACGGAGATGTGCGATTCTACGTCGAATCCGCAATTGGGCTCCGGCAGGGGAGGGCCGACCAGGCCACCGCAATCGCGGTATACACTCTGCGGCACGATGGACAGCACATCTGGTGGGCGGCTCAGCCGTCGCGCCGCCGAGGGAAGCTCCGTGACCGACATCGCCCCGCTCTCCGGTCGAGACAGGACCGCGGGCGAGATGACGGCGACCGATACGATCGATCGACCGTACTCCGGCGAGCCCTCCCGCTACCTCACCCAGGCACTCTCCCGGCTGCGCTGGGCGACCATCGCGGCGCTGCTGTTGCTAACCCTCCTGCAACCGACGACCGGGCGCGCCGACCTCCCATCCTGGGCGCTGCTCCTCCTGTTCGCCGGCTACAACGGCCTCTGTCAGTGGCTCCAGATCACCCGGCCCGTGATCCACTCCTTCCCCCGCCAGGCCATGATGGACCTGCCGACGATCGGGCTGATCTACGCCTTCAGCGCACAGCCCGGAGGGGCGCCTTACGTCCTTGTCGTCTTGGCGGTCGTCTGTGCGGCAGTCATCTTCTCGTCGCGTGGCACGCTGCTCTACACCGCCGCCGCCGCGATGACGGTCGCGGCCATCGAGCCCACCCTCCCCATGTGGTCGCCGACGGCGGGTCATGTCCGTGAGCTCGGTGTCCGTATCGTCGGGCTCGTCGTCGTCGGGATTGGCACGACCGTCCTTGCCCGGCACTTGACCTTGGAGCAGGCGGCAGCTCGCGCGAACCGGGACGAGGCGGAGCGGCTGACGGAACTGGACCGCCTCCGAGTCAACTTCATCGCCACGATTTCCCACGATCTGCAGACGCCCTTGGCGGCGACGCGGGTCTGTCTCGGCCTGCTCGACGCCAGTGCGGCTGACCGGCTGCAGGTTGAGGAGCGGGAGCTGCTGGAGAGTGCTCGCCGTAACAACCAGCACCTGGGCCTCCTCATCGACGACCTCCTTGCCCTCAACCAACTCGAGGCCGGTACCCTGCGCCTCGACCGCCACGCCATCGACCTGCGCGCGGTGGTCGCCGACGCGCCGCTGGCGATCCACTCGCTGCTCCAGAACAAGGGACAGACCCTCGAAATTGATCTCCCCGCGACGCCGCTGATGGTCGTGGGCGACGCACGGCGACTCGGGCAGGCGGTGGTGAACCTCCTGGCCAACGCCCACCGACACACCCCACCGGGAACGCGCGTCGTGATCTCGGGCCGAGTCACCTCTGATGAGGTCATCCTCACGGTGAGCGACAACGGCCCCG
>JALZNY010000345.1:1420-2631 GCA_030857525.1 Actinomycetota bacterium | reverse complement strand
GCACACCAGGTTGCGGGCCCAGTGCGGGTGGTACTCGACGAAGTGCCCGTCGTCGACCACCACGTCGATCACCTCGACCACGTCGTAGGGGGCGTCGCCGTCGTCGGGCAGGAGGTCGGCCAGCTCAGGGCAGCGCCGGGCCGAGTCGTCCTCGGGCGCGAACCACGGTGGGGCCTCGAGGTTGTTCGAGGGCAAGAAGCCGAGCAGCTCGCGCACGGCATCCAGGCACGCCTTCTCGTCGGGAGCCACGAAGCTGGCCACGCCCGACTTGCTGGCGTGCGTCATGGCCCCGCCCAGCTCCTCGAGGGTGACCTCCTCCCCGGTCACCGTCTTGACCACGTCGGGGCCGGTGATGAACATGTGCGACGTCTCGCGCACCATGAAGATGAAGTCGGTCAGGGCCGGGCTGTAGACGGCCCCGCCGGCGCAGGGGCCGAGGATCACGCTGATCTGGGGGATGACCCCGGAGCTGGCCACGTTGCGCCGGAAGATGCCGCCGTAGCCGGCCAGGGACACCACCCCCTCCTGGATGCGGGCCCCGGCGCCGTCGTTGAGCCCGATGAGGGGGGCCCCCACCGAGGCGGCCAGGTCCATCAGCTTGTGGATCTTCTCGGCGAACACCTCGCCCAGGGCCCCGCCGAAGACGGTGAAGTCCTGGGAGAAGACGAACACCTTGCGCCCGTCAACCGTGCCCCAGCCCGTGACCACGCCGTCGGTGTAGGGCCGCTCGTCGAGGCCGACCCCCTCGGCCCGGTGCCGGGCCAGCATGTCGGTCTCCTGGAAGGAGGCGTCGTCGAGGAGGTAGTCGATGCGCTCGCGGGCCAGCATCTTGCCCCGGGCGTGCTGGCGCTCCACGGAGCGGGGCGACCCGGCGTGCAGGGCGGCCTCCTTGCGCTCGGCCAGGTCCTCCAACAGCTCCTTGAGGGGACGACCACTCACCGGGGGCAGACTATCCGGGCTTCTCTGGTGACCCCCGGGTCCTCGTCGCGCCCCCGACCCGGCTCGCCTCGCCCGACAGCAGGCGACTGCGGTACTCCAGGCGCTCGCAGACGGCGGCGAAGGCCGGGGTGGGTCCGGTCCAGCGCCAGGAGTCCACCTCGCCCACCTCACAGTCGGTACGCAGGATGGCAAGCGTGCGGAACAGCAGGGCCAGGTCACGCTCGGCGGCGAGGGTGGCGGCCAGGCGGGGCGAGTTGCGCACGGTGATCTCC
>JALZNY010000345.1:0-1410 GCA_030857525.1 Actinomycetota bacterium | reverse complement strand
GAGATAGTGGGCCAGGACGGCGGCGGCCGACTTGGCCCCCCAGCCGGCCAGGCCGGGGAAGCCGTCGGCGCTGTCGCCCACCAGGGCCAGGTAGTCGGGGATCGACTCGGGATCCACCCCGAACTTGGCCCGCACCCCCTCGGCGTCGTAGCGCACCCGCTGGCGACGGTCGAACTGCACGACCCGCCCGCCCACGCACTGGGCCAGGTCCTTGTCCGGGGTGCACACCAGCACCTCCTCCACCCGCTCGTCGGCCCCGGCCACCGCCGCCGCCGAGGCCAGGGCGTCGTCGGCCTCGTCCTCGACCATGGCCCACACCACCAGGCCCATGGCCGCCAGCGCCTCCTCCAGGAGCGGGAACTGCGCCCGTAGGTCGGGGTCGATGCCCGAGCCGTCCTTGTAGCCGGGCCACAGGTCGTTGCGGAACGACTCGATGACGTGGTCGGTGGCCACCCCGACGTGGGTGGCGCCGTCGTCGAGCAGGGCGAGCATTGACGCCAGCACGCCCCGGGTGGCGCCCACCTCCTCGCCGGCGGCGTTGCGGTGGGAGGGCACCGCGTAGAAGTGGCGGAACAGCTCGTAGGTCCCGTCGACGAGATGCACCCGCATGGCGTGCAGCTTGCCAGCTCGGCGGGGTTGAGCCGGCGAAACCAGCGGCACCTGTTGGCGCCACGCAGCTACCGTGGCCGGGATGGAGGTTGCACCGTCGGAGCTGAGCGCCGAGCTGTCCCCCGCCGTGGTCTGCGTCGAGCCGGCGTCGGGGGCAAGCACCGAGCTCAGGGTCGACAATGCCGGTGCCGCGGCCGCCGTGCTGTCCCTGGAGATCATCGGGGCACCGGCCGAGTGGGCCTGGGCCAGCCCCCTGCAGCTCAGCGTCGCTCCTCACAGCCAGGCCGTGGCCCGGGTCGTGTTCCGCCCGCCCCGCTCGTCGGCGGCCATCGTCGGCCCCACCCCCTTCACCGTACGACTCGCCCCGACCGGCGGGGTGACTACCGACACCTTCGAGGTGGCCGGCGTCGTCGAGGTCGTCGGCGTCGCCGAGGTGGAAGCCCGACTCGTCCCCCTGTCCGTGTCCGCCCGACGCAGCTCCCGCCACGTCCTCATCCTGGAGAACCGGGGCACCGTGCCCGCGACGGTCGAGGTCACCGCCGACGGGAACGACCTCGACGTCGTGGTCGAACCGACCAACGCCGAGGTGGCGCCCGGGCCGGGGACCAAGGTCACCGTCAGCGTCCGGGCCCGTCGTCCCCTGGTGGGCTGGCGTGTCCAGCGCCACCCGTTCCGCCTGGCCGTGGCCGCCCAGGGGTCGGCAAGCGCTGCCTCGCCACCCGTGCTCGTCGAGGGCGCCCTGCTGCAGCAACCGGTGCGATGGTTGGTGCCTGTCGTGGTCGTCGCCCTCCTGGCCGCCAT
>JALZNY010000344.1 GCA_030857525.1 Actinomycetota bacterium | reverse complement strand
CCATCATCCCGCCCGCCAGCCAGCCGAGCGGCGGCGGGTAGCCGATGCGCAGCAGCTCCCAGGTGGCGCTCCACAGGTCTGCAGGTAAGTCGAGGACGAGCACCACCGCAGCGTCCTCGGGGAGCACGGTCCCGGCCCAGGTGGCGAAGGCGCCGTCGAGGCCGACGTTGAGCGCACCAGGGACGTGCCCGCCGCCGAACGCCTCGGGTGAGCGGGTATCGAGCACCACGGCGCCGTCGCCGATGGCTTGTTCGAGCGCATGGGGCTCGAGCGCCACGGGCTCGGCCAGCACCCCGAGCGGAGCCACGCCGGCCAGGTTCTGGCGGCGCATGCGTTTCCAGTAGGGAGGCACCGCAGGCAGGTTGTCGAGGCGCAGGCACTGCTCGACAAACTCTCCCTCGGAGGAGATCTTGGCCAGGATGGCGTTGGTGCGCCGCTCGTAGCCAAGGGTGGTCGACAGCCGGCTGCCGATGTTGCCGCCACAGCGACCCGGCCACGTGGGTGGGGAACACCTCGACGTGGTCGGGCAGCTCCAGGATCGTCTGTTGGATGGTCTGGCAGAACACCCCGGCGGACTCCTCGGCCTGCTCCTCGCCACCGAGCAGGTCCGGACGAACCAGATCGCCCACCAGCAGCGCCCCCCCGACAACAACATGGCCGGGACCTCAGCGGAGGCGTCCCGGTCGTGGACCAACAGGCTGATGTGCTCGGGCGTGTGGCCCGGAGTGTGCAACACCTCGATGCCGACCTCGCCGAACTCGAGCTGCTCGCCGTGGTGGAGGGGCCGGCGGGCATAGCCGAGCTCTCCCTCCGCCGAGCCCAACAGCTCCACGTCGCCTCGCGCCGCCACCTCGGTCAGGCCCGAGAGGTAGTCATTGTGGCCGTGGGAGTCGGCGGCGAAGCGCACCCGCAGGCCCTGCATGCGAGCGGCCTCGAAGTAGCCATCGACGTCTCGACGGGGATCGAACAGCAGGGCTTCGCCCGTCTGCTCCGAGCCGACCAGGTACGAGGCGTGGCCGAGGCCCTGTAGGTAGAACTGCTTGAAGAACATATCGGCCTCCCTTCCTGGCGCACCGTTACCCCCGGGGTATCGGGCCAACCCGATCACTACCTGGAAGGCGGCGGTGAGGGCCAGGCCGATGAGGGAGATCTTCAGTCGTCCTCGGCCAGGTAGAAGACGAAGTTGCCCTGGCGACGGGTCTTCACCAACCGGGCCAGGCGTAGCTTGGCCAGGTGCTGGGACACCGCCGCTGGTTGGGCGCCGATGTGGTCGGCCAGATCGGTGACCGAGTGCTCATGCGGGTACTTTAGTTCGACCGTTTAGATCGGGCAGCGCCCAGCCATGGCGATCAGGAACTGGGCGTCGCCAGCCCACACGTCGAGTGCGGTGATCCCCGCCAGGCCTAGCGCCGCACCTGGGACGCTGAAGACGACCTGCGGTAGTGACGTCCGTTGCACCGGCGGCGCCTCGAGCGCCCGAATCCGCTCCATGATCGTGTCGCCCGCCGAGAACGCGGCCAGGGTGGGGTGCAGCGTTGCCGCCGTGACCCCGAGGAGGGCACTGCGCAAGACCTGCCTTGCTTCGGCGTCGGCACCGACAGACTCCTCATCAGCCCAACGTTCGAGGCTGGTGCGCAGGCTCCTCGTGCTCCTGTGCAGAGGACGCAGGAAGGGGGCACCAGACTCGAGGACGGTGGCCAGGAGCAGGAACCGCTGATGACGGTGCTCCAGATGAGCGGCCTCGTGGCGCAGTACCGCGTGCAGCTCAGCCGGAGAGAGGGCGACCACGAGACCTCGGGACACGACGATCTGCGAGCGCCTCCCTCGGATGCTGTAGGCCAGCACCTCGTCGGTGGGCAGGACCACCACGTCGTGGTCCTGCCAGGCCTCATGCTCCCCCAGCCAGGGCTCCACCTCGACGTCTCGATTGCGACGCAGGACGACGACGACGCGGTGGGTACCCGAGCCTGACAGAGCCACGGCTGCCAGTGCAGCCGTCCAGCCGACCAGGGTGCCGCCCGGTGCGAGAGGTCCGAGGAGGCGGTGACAGGCGGCGGCCAGGGTGTGGACGCCCAGAGCACTGAGCACGGTGGGGGCAGCAATGAGAGCGAACGACAGCGCAACGAGGACGGCACCTGTTGAGAGCGCCGCGACGCACAGTCTGGCCCATCGCTTGGGGACCATCCGTCGAGCCAAGCTGGCGGTCAACCCCGGCAGGGCAAGAAGCAACCCCCCGCTTACGAGGATGACGAACGCCATGGTGCGCTAGCGATCTCGGGAACGGCCCCGGAGCATTCGTCGGAGCTGGTCTCGATCAGCAGGACTCAGCGACTCGACGAAGTGGGCCAGGGCAACCGGGCGGTCTCGGGCACCGACGAGCAGCTGTCCCATCCGGGCCGCCGCATGCTCCTCGCGAGATTGTCGGGGGCAGTAGGCGTAGGCACGCCCGTCTCGCTGGCGGTCGAGGCGACCCTTCTGCCACAGACGCACGAGGATGGTCATCACGGTGGTGTAGGCGATGGGCCGTGCGGCGTTCAAGGTTTCATGCACGTCTCCCGGCGTCAGCCATCCCCCCCGGTCCCACAACACTTCCATGACGCCCGCTTCGAGCTCACCGGTCCGGAGCTTTCCC
>JALZNY010000049.1 GCA_030857525.1 Actinomycetota bacterium | reverse complement strand
GGCCAGGATGGCGACCTTGGCTCCGGCGTCGTAGCCCTCCACGTCGGCGGTGGGATCGCGCTCGGCGTAGCCCAGGCTCTGAGCCTCGGCCAGGGAGTCGGCGTAGGTGGCCCCCTCCTCGCTCATGCGGGTCAGGATGTAGTTGGTGGTGCCGTTGACGATGCCGGTGATGCGGCGGATGCTGGAGCCGGCCAGCGACTCCCGCAGCGCACGCACGACAGGGATGGCCCCGCCGACCGCCGCTTCGAAGAGCAGGTCGACGCCGGCGCCCTCGGCTGCGGCGAACAGCTCGGGGCCGACGTTGGCCACCAGCTCCTTGTTGGCGGTGACGACGGGCTTGCCCGCCTTGAGGGCGTCGAGGACGAGGCTGCGGGCCGGTTCGATGCCCCCGATCAACTCGACCACCAGGTCGACCTCGGGATCCTGCACCACGGCGTCGGCGTCGTGGGTGAGCAACTCGGCGGGCAGGTCGACCGAACGGGCCTTGGCCAGGTTGCGCACCGCCACCCGGGTCACCTCCAGGCGCAGGCCCGTGCGGGCCTCTATGGCGTCGGCCTGCTCGCCGATGAGGCCCACCAGGGCGGCGCCCACGTTGCCGCAGCCCAGCAGGCCCAGTCGCACCGTCGACGTCGCTCCGTGCACCCCGTCACGCTACCGGTCGCTCAAGTAGGCAGTCGGACGTGCCCTCAGCTCTGCCGCATGGACCTCGTTACCGGCGGTACCGTTCGGAATCGAGAACGATGGGAGGCCGAGAGACAAGCCCGGGGGTTGGTGTTGGTTTGGTGCCTGGGCAGTCGTCGGCAGTATCGCAACGGTGGCGGCATTGAGCGCGGTGTCCGTTGGTCTGCTCATCCTGCCGTTCGCTGGAGTGGGCGCATGGCTTTCGTCGCGCCCTTCGTGGGGAGCAGTAGTGAGCCTCCTCATGCGGAGACGATGGTCGAGGTGGCCAAGAGACGGGCTGGTCCGTCCGTGAGTTCGGGGGGAGCGGCGATGCTGCCTCAGCGGTCGAGGCGCAGGAGGTCGTCCAGGGTCTCGCGACGCACGACGACCCGGGCCTCGCCACCGGCCACGAAGACGACGGCGGGACGGGGGACCTTGTTGTAGGTGGAGGCCATGGAGTGGCCGTAGGCCCCGGTGACGGGGGTGGCCAGGATGTCGCCCACGGCCAGGTCGGCCGGCACCTGGGCCTCGTGCACGATGACGTCGCCCGACTCGCAGTGCTTGCCCACCACGCGGACCCTCCGGGGACGATCGGCGGAGGTGGACCGGGGGAGGAAGGCTTCGTAGCCGCTGCCGTAGAGGACAGGTCTGGGGTTGTCGCTCATGCCCCCGTCGACCGAGACGTAGGTGCGGATGCCGTCGACCTCCTTGATGGTGCCCACGGTGTAGAGGGTGACGGCGGCGGCGGCGGCAATGGCTCGACCGGGCTCCACCCCCAGGCGAGAGGTGATCCCGGCCTCGGTGCAGGCCTTGGTCAACACGCCGGCCCACTCGCTGATCGTGGGCGACTCCTCGCCCTCGACGTAGGCCACGCCGAGGCCACCGCCCAGGATCATCTCGGGCAGGCCGAGGGGGACCACGAAGTCGGCCAGCACCTCGACGGCCTGGGCGAAGGACGACAGCAAGAAGACGTTGCTGCCGATGTGGGCGTGGATGCCGACCAGGTCCATCGATGACGACGCCCGGGCTCGGCGCACGGCTTCGCCGGCTGCGCCCGAGGCCAGGCCGAAGCCGAACTTGGAGTCGGCCTGGCCGGTCATGACGTAGACGTGGGTGTGGGCCTCGACGCCCGGCGTCACCCGCACCAGGACGCGAGGAGGGGGTGCCCCGGCCCGCACCAGGGCTTCGATGCGGTCCAGCTCGTCCAGGCTGTCGACCACGATGCGCCCGACGCCGGCATCGAGGGCCCGGCTCAGCTCGGCCTCGGACTTGTTGTTTCCGTGCAGCACCAGGCGAGTGGCGGGGACACCGGCGGACAGGGCCACGTGCAGCTCACCCCCGCTGGCCACGTCGATGGCCATACCCTCGTCATGGACCAGGGCGGCCATGGCCTGGCACAGGAACGCCTTGGCGGCATAGATCGCGCCCTCACCGAAGGCGTCCACCGCCTCCCGGCACCGCGACCTCAGGTGGGCTTCGTCGTAGACGAACAGCGGGGTGCCGTGCTCGGCGGCCAGGTCGAGGAGGTCACAGCCACCGATGCGCAACCGCCCGCCAGGGCCAACCTCGGAGGTGAGGGGCAGCAGCTTGGTGGGAATCGCGCTCACGTGCGGGCCAACAACAGGTGCACCTGGTCGACGAGCTGCAGGGGATCGAAGGGCTTGGTCACGTAGGCGTCGGCCCCGACGTCGAGGCCCTCGGCGACGTCGGTCCCCTGGGCCCGAGCCGAGAGCAGGATGATGGGGATGTCGTCGGTGCCCTCATCAGCGCCCAGCGCGGCCACCAGCTCGAGGCCGTTCATGTGCGGCATCATCACGTCGGAGATCACCACGTCGGGCCGGGAGTCACGGGCGGCCTGGAGTCCCTGGAGGCCGTCGCTGGCGGTGAGGACGGCGAAGCCCTCCATCTCGAAGTTGACCTGGAGCAGCTTCAGGATCACCGGGTCGTCGTCGATCACGAGCACCCGGACAGCCTCATGCACGAGCCCGATCGTACCGGTGCCCCCTCGCTCGCTCCTGTCGGCCGGGTAGGATCGGCCGGGTCGCCCCCGTAGCTCAGGGGATAGAGCACCGCCCTCCGGAGGCGGGTGCGTAGGTTCGAATCCTACCGGGGGCGCCAGCCAGCAGTCGCTCAGGCAAGCTCGTCGACCACGGCGTCGCTGAACGCCGGCCAGGCCGCCTTCGCCCAAGCTCCGAACGGCCGGTCCGACAGGGCGGCGCAGGCCACGCCCAGGTCGGGATCGACCCACAGGAACGATCCGCTGGCACCGAAGTGACCAAAGGTGGCGCGCGAGTTCCGGCGTCCCGTCCAGTGCGGATTCTTGTCGCCGCGCACCTCCAAGCCAAGGCCCCAGTCCTGTCGATCGTGGTATCCGAACCCGGGCAGTACGCCGGCCAGTCCCGGGAAGGCGACGGTCGTGGCCAGGGCCAGCGTGGCCGGAGCGATCAGCGTGGGGGAGAGGAGCTCGGCGGCGACGCGCAGCACGTCCTCGAGGGGACCGACTATCCCCGCCGCCGCCGAGCCTTCCAGGTAGGCGCTCTTCAAGCCCAGGGGCTCGAGCACCGCCTCGCGCAGGTACTGCTCGAAGGGCATGGCCGTCCGCTCGGCCACCGTGGCGCCCAGCACCTCGAAGCCGGTGTTGGAGTAGATCCGGCGCTGTGCGGGTTCGGCCAGCACCCGGTCCTCGTCGAAGGCCAGCCCTGACGCATGCGCCAGCAGGTGGCGGAGGTTGGCGCCTGGGGGACCGGCGGGTTCGTCGATGTCGAGCACACCTTCCTCGAACGCCACCAGGGTGGCCAGCGCAGTGAGCACCTTGGTGAGCGACGCCCACCGACTGGCGCAGGCCGAGCCCCCCCGCACGGCCAGCACGATCGGCTCGTCGCCCCCCACGATCCCCGCGGCGGCGTGAGGGGCCTCCCAGCCCTCGATGAGGTCAAACGCTTGCACCGGGTCCCCACACTACGATCGTCACGTTCACGGCGACGCTCCTTCAATTGATGACGGTGGGATGACGGCGGGATGACCTGGGTACCGTCCCCGCGTGGAGCGCACTACCACCCTGGAGGCTGCGCCCAGCAGTGCCAGGGCGGCCCGGCGCTTCATCGCCATGGTGCTGTCCGAATGGAAGCTCCCCGAGATCGTGGAGACGGCTGAGCTGCTGGTCTCCGAGCTCGTCACCAACACCTTGTTGCACGCTCGTACCGACACGGAAGTCCTCGTCCGCCATACCGGTGGCACCGTGCACATCGAGGTATGTGACACGAGCGTGGTGCAGCCCGAAGCTAGGACTCACCACCGGGAGTCTCAGACTGGTCGAGGTCTCGAGTTGGTCGAGCTCCTGGCCGACTCGTGGGGAGTCGATCTCCATCACGGCCACCACGGCGTGGAGGGCAAGGGCGTGTGGTTCGAGCTCTCGGTCGAACCGCCGGCACCTGCGGAGCGGATCGCTGACGGAGCGCGGCCATCGAGGAGGGACGCTCGCTCCTCGGAGGTGTGCCTCGAGGGCGTTCCCACGGTGCTGTACCGGGCTTCCCAGGAGCACCACCAAGGTCTGACCCGGGAGTTCGTCCTCATGACGATCGACGACTCGGCTGTGGACCACGTCCCCTCTCGGCTGGTGGCGCTCAGCGTGAAGCTCTCGCAGCGATTCGCCGCCTCATCGACCCTCATGATGGAACAGGTGCAGGCTGCCGAACGCCGGGGCGATCCGAGCTGTGACCTCTATCTGGAGGTGGCGTCCGATCTCGCAGCACCGCTGGAGGCCATCGTCGAGCTGCTCGAGGAGGCCGATCGGTTCTGCGAGCAGGGGGGGATGCTCACGATGGCGGCCACCCCCGAGGTCCGGGCCTTCCGCCGTTGGTGCGTGGAGGAGGTCACGGCCCAGCTCGCCGGCCGGCCGGGCACCCCGTGGAGAGGCGGGTGACCCAGCCAGCTATCCCGTGGCGCCCCCGGCTCCCCCCGGCGCCTCGTCAGCGGCGGCCTTTGCGGCGCTGGCCGTCCTTGCTGATCCGAGGTGATCGGCCCCCGGCCTGGCGACGGGCATGCTCGTCGGCCCTTAGAGCGGCGCCGGCGACCTCCCGGTGCATCTGGTTCCAGGCGTCGAGGCGGGTCCGGTCCACGCTGCCCTTGGCGATCGCGGCCTGTAGCGCGCACCCGGGCTCCCGGTCGTGGCGGCAGTCGCCGAAGCGACAGGCGCCGGCCAGGTCGCCGAGGTCGGCAAAGGTGGCGTCGACCGCGGCGGGGTCAACCCACAGGGCGACGCCACGGATGCCGGGGGTGTCGATCAGTGCCCCCCCTCCAGGGAGGAGGTGGAGCTGGCGGAAGGTGGTGGTGTGGCGGCCCTTGTTGTCACCCACCCGGACCACTCCGGTGGTGGTGACCTGGGCGCCTACGATGGCGTTGGCCAGCGTCGACTTGCCGGCGCCCGACTCCCCCAGCAGCACGACCGTGCGTCCGGCGATGGCGCCGTGGAGTTGCTCCACGCCGTCATGGGTGGCGACCGACACGGCCATGACCTCGACGCCGGGGATGGCGGCGCGGGCGGTGGCGCAGGCCGCGCTCGGGTCGTCAGCCAGGTCGGACTTGGTGAGCACGACGAGGGGCACCGCCCCCGCGTCCCAGGCCAGGGTGACCGCCCGCTGCAGGCGACCGGCCTTCACCGGGCGGTCGAGGCCGGCCACGACCACGAGGAGGTCGAGGTTGGCGGCGAGGAGTTGCTCCCGGTCGCCGGAGGCGTCGCCTCGACGCAGCAGCGACGACCGGGGGAGCGGGCCGCTGACCACGCCGTCGACCACCACGACCCAGTCACCGACCGCCAAGGGGACGCCCGGGGCCATGGGGAGGTGGCGCACCCCTCCGGGCTCGGCGACGAGCAACTCGGAGGAGTCGTGGCGCAGCACTCGGCCGGGGCCGGCACCAGGTGGGGCCACCTCGGCGAAGCGAGCGGCCCAGTCCTCGTCCCACCCGTAGTCGGCCAGGGTGGGCAACGATGGGGGATCAGAGGAAGGTCGTGAGGCGACGGGGGCAGGCTACCCCGGGGGCGGGTGAGCCCGGAGGGATTTAGTCGGCGTCGAAGGTCAGCTCGAGGGCCACGTCCATGAGGGCGGCGTTGGCCCGGTGCTGCGCCGCGGCCTCCTCGGTCGAGAACGGATCCAGCCAGCTCCGCTGGCGCAGCAGGTCGTCCCAGGCGAAGAGCAGGGAGACGGCCCGCATGCCGAACCACTTCGCTGCGCTGAAGACCGCAGAGGTCTCCATGTCGACGGCGAGGTGTCCGGCTTCGTGCCAGGCAGCCACCCGCTCGGGGGGCTGGGCCAGCAGGGCCGAGGTGGTGAACTGCGACCCTCGATGCACCCGGAAGCCCCGGCGCACGAAGGCGGCCTCGGCCCGATCCACCAGCTCGGGATCGGCGACCGATTCGCCGTGGCCGCCGTAGTACTGCGAGGCGCCCTCGCCGATGGTGGCTCGCTCGGGCAGGACGATGTCGCCGGTGGCGATGCCCGGCTGGAGCGTTCCGCACGACCCGATCTGGACCACGACCGGCGTGCCCAGCTCGGCGCAGATGTGCACGGGCTCGACCGCCCGGGGCGCCCCGTAGGCACAGGAGTACAGCACCGGCACACCCCGGTGACGTCCGAGGTGGAACTCGGGGAAGGCCAGCTCGCGCACATCGTCCAGCAGGGCCAGGCGGACCACGTTGCGCTCGGCCCGCCACCACGATCCCTCCACCACGACGAGGTGGGGGACGTCAGCGGCGTCGAGGCCGAGGGCGGCCAGCCATTCGTCACCCTTCACTGGTTTCTCCCGTGGTACAACACCATGGACACGTTCTAGTCCGGGTTGAAATAGCGAGGGGGTTCCCATGGGTACCAGCAACGGGCACGTCGCCATTCTGGGGGCGGGGCCGACAGGGTTGGAGGCGGCACTCGCCTGCGCCGACCGCGGCCGTCCCTTCACCGTCTACGAGGCGTCGCCTGAGGTGGCCGCCAACGTGCGGGCCTGGGGCCACGTGCGGCTGTTCACCCCGTGGGACATGAACGTCTCGCCCCGCATGGCCGACCACCTGGCTGCGGCCGGTCTTGACGTGCCCGCCGGCGACGAGTTCCCGACCGGGCACGACCTGGTCGAGCGGTTGCTGGTTCCGGTGGCCTCGCTGCCCGAGGTGGCCCCGCACGTACGGCTGGGTGCACGAGTGGTTGGGGTCGGGCGGCATGGCTTGCTCAAGCACGAGGAGATCGCCACCCCCGAACGGGCCAGCCGGCCCTTCCGCCTGCTGTTGGAGACGGCCGACGGGGAGGAGGTGGCCAGCGCATCCGTGGTGCTCGACTGCACGGGGACCTACGGGCACGCCAACACCCTGGGCGACGGCGGCATCCCTGCCCCGGGCGAGCGGTTGCTCGGCGAGGAAATCGTGCGGATCCTGCCCGACTTCGACACCGAGATCGAGGCCTGGACCGGCCGGCGGGTCTTGCTGGTGGGCACCGGCGCATCGGCCCAGACCGCGGCTACGTCCCTTGCTGGCCTGGTTGCGGCTGATCCCTCCACCGAGGTGGTGTGGGCGGTGCGGGATCCGGCGCCGACCTGGGGCGCCGTCGACGACGACCCGCTGCCGGCTCGGGCCTCGCTCGTGGCCGAGGCCACCCGGCTGGCCGCCGGTGACCAGCCCGGGGTGACGGTGCGCACCGGGGTTGCGATCGAGGGCCTGAGCCGCGACGACGGCCGCATCCGGGTGACCCTGCGTGGTGCGGCTGGCAGTGACGACATCGTCGTCGATCGGGTGCTGGCCCTGACCGGCTACGTGGGCGACCACGGCCTCTACCGCCAGCTCCAGGTGCACGAGTGCTACGCCACCGCCGCGCCCATCGAACTGTCGGCTGCTCTTCTCGGGGCCGCCGGCGGCGACTGCCTGGATCAGGTGAGCCACGGTCCCGACGCGTTGCGCAACCCTGAGCCCAACTTCTTCATCCTGGGCATCAAGTCCTACGGGCGGGTCAACCAGTTCCTCCTGCGCATCGGCTGGGACCAGGTCGACGACGTGTTCAGCCTGCTCGACCAGGCCGGGGAGCCCGCCGCCGCCTGACCTCGGCCAAAGAGTCCGTCGGGGTGCCGCGGCGGGGAAGGGCCCTCTACGTCGACGGTGGCGGGGACGCCGGGGGCGGGGACGGCTCGGCTCGGGGCTCGTCGAGGGGACGGCGGCGCTCCTCTCTCAC
>JALZNY010000343.1 GCA_030857525.1 Actinomycetota bacterium | reverse complement strand
CCCTCTACCAGCAGTGCGTGAAGCGGGGCGTCACCTTCTTCGACGAGTTCATGGCCCTCGACGTGGCCCTGGTCGACGGGCGGGTCGCGGGCGTCGTGGCCTACGAGCTGGCCACCGGAGACCTCCACGTCTTTGCCACCAAGGGTCTGCTCTTCGCCACCGGCGGCTTCGGCAAGATGTTCAAGGTCACCTCCAACGCGCATGCCCTCACCGGCGACGGCCCCGGCCTGTTGTACCGCCGGGGCATCCCGCTCCAGGACATGGAGTTCTTCCAGTTCCACCCCACCGGCATCTACAAGCTGGGCATCCTGTTGTCGGAGGCGGCCCGGGGCGAGGGCGGCATCCTGCGCAACTCCGAGGGGGAGCGATTCATGGAGCGCTACGCCCCCACCGTGAAGGATCTCGCCCCACGCGACATGGTGTCGCGGGCCATGCTCACCGAGGTGCGTGAGGGTCGGGGCATGGGCCCCGACAGCGACTACCTCCACCTCGACCTCACCCACCTGCCCCCTGAGCAGATCGACGCCAAGCTGCCCGACATCGCCGACTTCGTGCGCACCTACCAGGGCTTGGAGCCCAAGGTCGACCTCATCCCCATCCAGCCCACCGCCCACTACGCCATGGGCGGCATCCCCACCAACGTCCACGCCGAGGTGGTGGCCGACGACGCCGGCACCGTGGTCCCCGGGCTCTACGCGGCCGGCGAGTGCGCCTGCGTGTCGGTGCACGGCGCCAACCGCTTGGGCACCAACTCGCTGCTCGACATCGTGGTCTTCGGCCGCCGGGGGGGACGGGCCATGGCCGCCTTTGTGACCGAGGCTGCGCAACCGTCGCTGCCTGCCGGCGTGGAGAGTGACGTAAGGGATCGCATCGAGGCCATGAAGGGGGGCGCTGGGGCTGAGAAGGTGGGGTGGGTCCGCCACGAGCTGCAGGCCGCCATGATGGAGCGGGCGTCGGTGTTCCGCACCGAGGAGAGCCTGGCCTCGATGGGTGAGCTGCTGGGCGAGCTGCGGGCCCGCTACGACGCAGTGTCGATCGACGACAGCGGCTCGGTGTTCAACTTCGACCTCACCGAGGCCCTGGAGCTGGGTTACCTCCTCGACCTGGCCGAAGCCCTGGTGGTCTCGGCCCGGGCCCGCACCGAGAGCCGGGGCGCCCACTTCCGCGACGACCACCCCACCCGAGACGACGCCACCTGGTTGCGCCACACCCTGGCCCGCCGCCAGCCCGACGGCTCGGTTGCACTCTCCTACAAGCCGGTCGACGGCGACCTCTACCAACCCATGGAGCGCAAGTACTGATGCCACCCACTGACACCCTGACCGTCACCCTGCGGGTCAAGCGCTACAACCCCGAGGTCGACCGCAAGCCGCACTGGCAGCACTTCAGCGTGGGCGGCATGGAGCGCACCGACCGGGTGCTCGACGTGTTGCACCAGGCCAAGTGGTTCCACGACGGCACCCTCACGTTCCGGCGCTCGTGTGCGCACGGCGTGTGCGGCTCCGACGCCATGGTCGTCAACGGTGAGAACGCCCTGGCCTGCCAGGTGCTGCTGACCGAGGCCGGCACCGACATCACCGTGGAGGCCATCCGGGGCCTGCCTGTCATCAAGGACCTCGTGGTCGACATGGCCCCGTTCTTCGCCCAGTACCGCTCGGTGCTCCCGTGGCTGATCCCCTCAGGCGACGACCCCGGCTACGGCGAGCGACGCCAGAGCCCCGAGGAGCGGGAGCGCTTTGACGACACCACCAAGTGCATCCTGTGCGCGGCGTGCACCACGTCGTGCCCGGTGTTTTGGACCAACGGGAGCTACGTGGGCCCCGCCGCCATCGTCCAGGCCCACCGCTTCGTCTTCGACTCCCGAGACGCCGGGACGAGCGAGCGACTCGAGGTTCTGGGCGACCGCAGCGGCGTGTGGCGGTGCCGCACGGCCTTCAACTGCACCGAAGCCTGCCCCCGCGGCATCAAGGTGACCCAGGCCATCCAGGAGGTCAAACGGGTCATCCTGACCGATCGCATTTGACGATTCGGTTACGGAGTCAGAAATCTGAGGTTTCGGCGGATTTTCGTCGCCATGTCTGCCAGGATGCCCGATCGACGGAGAAAGTTGACGCTCCGTCACCACATCCCCACGCACAGCACTGACATGACGGAGCTGAAATGTCATCCTCACAACGTCGGCGCCTGGCCCCGCTCGGCCCGGCTCCCTTCATCCCGGCCCACCACGGACTCGACGCCCGCGACGAACCCGAGCTCCTCGGGACCCTGGGCGAGGCGGTTAGATCCGCCTCCTCGTCCTTGGCCCGGCCACGTCTTGGCGCCTGGCACGACCTTCGACGGGCGTTCCCCCGTCCGGGTCAGGCCAGTGCAGCAGCCAGCCTGGTCATCGCCTCGACCACCCTGGCCTCGCTCGGGCTATTCAGCGCCGTCGTGACGACCGAGACCGAGACCCAAGCCGCCAGGAGCGACGCAACGACGGTCGAACTGGGCCTGCACCCGGGCCTGGCCGACCTGGCGCTGGCCGAGGTTCCCGTCGGCGTCGTCCCCCCGCCGCCGGAAGATCCCAGTGCCGAACCCGGGCCTGATGGGGCTCGGGTCGGAGAGTCCGCCACGGGCGATGGCCCGACCCCGAACCCGGTGGCGGGGCCAGCGCC
>JALZNY010000342.1 GCA_030857525.1 Actinomycetota bacterium | reverse complement strand
GCTCTCGACCGCGTCGCCGTCGCCACCGAGCAGTCGGACGGCGACGAGCCCGAGGACGAGGACGCCGAGCACCATGAGCACCAGGGGCCAGGACGAACGTGACGACTTGTTCCCCCCATCCCCCATTCGGCGCAGCCTACGCGACGGCCTCTAGGTGATTCCGGCACCTACCAGGTGGGGTCGGGGCGCCGGGCCCAGTCCTTGTCGACCTTGACCGCCAGCTCCAGATAGGCACCCGGCGCCAACTGCCCTCGCACGGCGATCCCCACTGCCTTGAGCACCTCACCCCCCCGGCCGATGACGATGCCCTTCTGCGACGCCCGCTGCACGAGGATCTCGCATCGCACCCGGGGCCACTCCCACTCCGTCACCCGGGTGGCCACGGCGTGGGGCAACTCGTCGCGTAGCACGGCCAGGAGCTGCTCGCGCACCAGCTCGGCGACCCAGACGGCCTCGGGGGTGTCCCGCACCGTCTCGGGGGGGTAGTACGCCGGGCCCTCAGGGAGACGGGCCACCAGGCCCTCGACCAAGGCCTCGATCCCGGCGCCGGTCAGGGCCGAGACCGGGAAGTACTCGACGCACCCGAGCTCGGACGCGGCCTGGAGGCGCTCGAGCACCATGGCCCGGGGCACGGCGTCGACCTTGTTGAGCACCAGCACTGCACCCGGAGGCGACTGGGCCGCGACCGCCCGGTCGCCCGCACCCAGCGCGGCAGAGGCGTCGAGCACCACGCACACGACGTCGACGCCTCGCATCGACGCGGTGGCCGCCTCCTGCAGGCGCGGACCGAGCGGGCCCCGGGGCCGGTGAATGCCCGGGGTGTCGACGAAGACGATCTGGGCGTCGTCGCTGGTGAGCACCCCCCGGACCGGGGATCGGGTCGTCTGCACCTTGTCGGAGACGATGCTGACCTTGGTGCCCACCATCTGGTTCAACAGGGTGGACTTGCCCACGTTGGGCCGTCCCACCAGGGTCACGAAGCCCGAGCGCATCCTCTACGAGGCGGCCACGTCGGCGGCCGGGGCCTCCTCGGCCCTGGTGATGCGGACCCGGCCGATGCGCCGGCCCTGCACCCGCTCGGCGCGCAGCAGATGGCCGTCGACCGCCACCGTCTCGCCCTCGTGAGGGACGTGGCCGAGGAGGTCGAACACGAGACCACCGACCGTGTCCCAGTTGCCCTCGGGAAGCTCGAGATGGAGCACGTCGTTGAGCTCGTCGAGGGGCATCCGAGCCGCCACCCGGACGTCGCCGCCGGGGAGGGGCTCGAGCAGCGGGTCCTCCACGTCGAACTCGTCGACGATCTCGCCCACCAGCTCCTCGATGAGATCCTCCAGCGTGACCAGGCCGGCCGTGCTGCCGTACTCGTCGATGACGATGGCCATGTGGAACTTCTCGGCCTGCATCTCCCGCATGAGCTCGGCCACCCGCTTGGACTCAGGCACGAAGTGGGCCTCACGCAACAGGGTGCGCACGGCGGAGGAGGTACGCCCCTCCCGCGAGGCCCGCATCAGGTCCTTGGCATAGACCAGGCCCACGATGTCGTCGATCCCCTTCTCCTGCAGGGGTATGCGGCTGTAGCCGTTGGCGATCACCGTCTCCATGGTCTGGGCCACACTGGCCCCCGCCGCCACCGTCACCATGTCGGGACGGGGCACCATCACCTCTCGGGCCACGGTGTCGCCGAAGTCGATGATGGAGCGGATCAGCGCCCGCTCCTCGACCTCGATGACGTCGGCCTCCACGGCCACGTCGGCCAGGGCCATCAGCTCCTCCTCCGACACCACCGGACCGGTCGGACGGCCCTTGCCCGGTAGCACCAGGTTGGACAGCCCGATGAGCGCCCGGGTGAGCAGGCGCACGGGCGGGAACCGGGCCAGGATGCTCACCACCGGCGCCACCAGCAGAGCCGAGCGCTCGGGGTGCTGGAGGGCGTAGGTCTTGGGGGCCGCTTCGGCGCACACGAAGATCACCAGGGCCAGCCCGACGGTGGCCACGGCGATGCCCACCGGTCCGAAGTACGACTGGGCCAGCAGGCCGACCAGGGTGGCCGCGGCCAGGTGGCATACCACCACCAGCAGCAGCACGGGGTTGAGCACCCGCTCCCGATGCTTCAGCAAACGGGCCAGGGTGGCCGCTCCCCGGCGTCTCTCCTCCTCCAGGGCCAGAGCTTTGGAGCGGCCCAGGTGGGTCAAGCTGGTCTCGGCCAAGG
Source organism: Actinomycetota bacterium (assembly GCA_030857525.1). Classification (GTDB taxonomy): domain Bacteria; phylum Actinomycetota; class Acidimicrobiia; order Acidimicrobiales; family CADCSY01; genus JADDRA01. Next base: position 449 of record JALZNY010000342.1, on the reverse strand, counting down.
CCAAAAAGGCAGCCAGCGCAACCAGCACCACCACGCCGACCGCCGCCGCCACTTCAGGTGTGCTCACGGCGAGGACGAGGCTGGCCGGTGCCATCGTTTGAGAAGCCGCTGCTCGGCGGCCTGCATGGCCGCCGCTTCCTCGGGCTCGGCGTGGTCGAGGCCGAGGACGTGCAGGACGCCATGCACCACCAGCAGGGCCAGCTCGTCGCCGGTGGCCACCGAGCGGGCGGCTGCCTGGCGCTCGGCCACCGCCGGGCACACGACCACGTCGCCCCACAGGACCGGGACCACGTCATCGGCATCGGCATCGGCCACGTCGAGGGGGAGGTCGAGAGGGAGGTCGAGAGGAAAGGCGAGCACGTCGGTGGGTCCCTCGCCCTCCAGGTAGCGCCGGTTGAGGTCGGTGATGGTGTGCTCGTCGACGAATGTGAGCGACAGCTCCCCACCAG
>JALZNY010000048.1 GCA_030857525.1 Actinomycetota bacterium | reverse complement strand
CGCTTTGGTCGTACGAGATCGGCACTGTCGCTCCCCGGGTGTGACCGGCCGGCGGATTGGTGCGATTGTCATCACGTGGTGCATGTGGAGGACGGTGGTCCCACCTGCCCTTCTAATTGTTGCCTTCTGTGCCGGCGTCATCATGTACGGCTGCACAAGCCGGGATGGTCAGCCACGCTCGATGGCGATGCCACCTTGGTGGTCACCGATCCGAGTGGGCGGGTCTTCACCAGCGAGGCGCCCATCCGACATCCGAGACCGCCGCCCGAGCTGTTCGCGGACACGGGATAAAGGTGATGGGCCTAGGCTTGACCTCGATGGAGCACGGCAATCCTGATGCGGGGACGAGCGCCGCCGTATTGGAGTCCTGGGTGCGAGAGGAGCTGTCGCTCGACCCCACAGCGTCGGTGCACATCGCCGAGAAGCCCGGCACCGATCCTCGTTGCTCCCCCGTCGTCACCGAGGTGGCGGTGGCCGGGCTCGACGATCCGGACGGGGACGGAACGGAGGGCTACGTTTTCCACATCGAGCGGCCGCTCGCCGAGCTGGAACGCATGGACCTCATCGCCGCCCTGGCCTTCGGGGGCGGGCACTGAGCCTTCCTCGGCCATCCGGTCCCGGCCCCGAGGCTAGGCCCGACCTGTCGGAGGCGGTGGCCCTTCGACTGGCCGGCTATGCCGAGATCGAGGCGCAACGGCTTCGAGAGCTGCGGGCAGTCACCGAAGAGGAGGCCGGGCTCCTCGCCGAGGACCTGCTCCAGATGCTGCCCCTACTCGCCGACGAACCCGACCGCAGTTGCGGCCTGGTCGAGCAGCAGCACTGGTTCTCTCTCCTGCACCAACGACCACCACCCGGATGAACGGCCTCTTCGCCGCCGCCGAGGAGGTGCAGCGGCTGTGCGAGGCCGAGGGCTGGTCGTTCTGCTTCATCGGGGGACTGGCTGTACAGCGTTGGGGGGAGGCAAGGGTGACCCGGGACGTCGACCTGACCCTGCTGACCGGTTTCGGCGACGAGGAGGTCTTCGTCACCCGTCTCGTGGCCGCCTTCTCCAGCCGGGTGCCAGACCCCGAAGCGCTGGCCCGGCGGGCACGCGTGGTGCTCCTGCGTACCGCTTCGGGCATCCCGGTCGACGTCGCCCTGGGAGCGCTGCCCTTCGAGGAGCGCAGTGTGGCCCGGTCGTCGACGTGGGTGGTGCCCGGCACGGAGCCGCTGCGGACGTGCAGCGCCGAGGACCTGCTGGTCCACAAGGTCTTCGCCGGACGCGACCGCGACTGGTCCGACGTGCGGGGGATCGTGGCCCGGCAGGGCACGGGCCTGGACCTGAATCAGGTCACCGAGGAGCTACAACCACTGCTCGAGGTCAAGGGGACGACCTCGTACCTGGCCCGGTTCGGCCGCGTCGTCGAGGAGCTGCGGGCACCAGGCTGAGGTGACCGACGCTCAGCAGGCGGTGCCGCCGCCCAGCACCTCGTCGCTCCGGTAGAAGGCCACGCTCTGGCCCGGCGCCACCCGAGGTGCGAGCTGGTCGAAGCGCACCGCCCCGGTGGTGGGATCGAAGTCGGCGGATCGGGGATCGCCGTGGGCGCTGCACTGGACCAGGACCGGCCCCTCGACCGGCTCAGTCGTCCACGACAGGCGCTCGAGGGCGACCTCGCCGACCAGCAGGTCGGTGGCGCTGCCTACGGTGACGGTGGCCCCGGCCACGTCGACGGCAATGGCGTAGCGGGATTCGGCCCCACCGGCCAGGCCCAAGCCCCGACGCTGGCCCACGGTCACCAGCTCAGCCGCCGGGACCCGGCCCAGCTCGGCTCCCCCCGCATCGACCACCCGGGCCGGGGTCATCACCAGGCGCTCGTCCAGGAACGAGCGACGCCCGCCAACCGAGGTGATGAAGCACACGTCCTGGCTGTCGGGCTTGCCCGCCGTGCGTAGGCCGAGCGCCGAGGCTCGAGCCCGCACCTCGGCCTTGGTCAGCTCACCCACGGGGAGCAGGGTGCGGGCCAGCGCCGCCTGGTCGAGCATGTGGAGCACGTAGCTCTGGTCCTTGGCCGCGTCGACGCCCCGCCGCAGGTGCCAGGCCCCCTCGCGATGCTCGACGCGAGCATGGTGGCCGGTGGCCACGGCGTCGAAGCCGAGGGCGTGGGCCCGGCGGGCCAGACGGTCGAACTTGAGCGAGCGGTTGCACTCCACGCAGGGGTTGGGGGTGCGCCCGGCGGCGTGGGCTGCCACGTAGGGCTCGACCACGGCCGCGGCAAAGTCGTCGCCGAAGTTGAACACGAAGTGGTCGATGCCGAGCTGCTGAGCCACCCGCCGGGCGTCGTCGACGTCGGCCACCGAGCAGCACCCCGTGTCGGAGGCCCCGCCCCACAGCTTCATGGTGCACCCGGTCACGTCGTGGCCCTCGTCGAGCAGGAGAGCGGCGGCCACCGAGGAGTCGACCCCGCCGCTCATGGCCACGAGGACCTTCATCTGAGCACAGGAACAGCAGTGCGCTCCCGGAGCTGAGCTACGGCACCAGGGACGACCTCCAGGGCGCGGTCGACGTCGGCCTCGGTGCTGGTCCAGCCCAACGACAGCCGCAGCGACCCGTAGGCCAGGGCCCGAGGCACCCCCATGGCCGCCAGCACATGGGAAGGATCAAGGGCGCCGCTGGCACACGACGAGGCCGCCGTGGCGCAGATCCCGGCCTGGTCCAACAGCACCAAAAGGGCCTCGCTCTCGATCCCCTCGATCAGCAGCGAGCACGTTCCGGCCACCTTGGTGGCCCGGTTACCGGATTCGGTGACGCCGGGCACGGCGGTCAGTAGGCCGTCGGCCAGGCGATCCCGCAGGCCCGCCACCCGCTCGACCGTGGCCGGACGCTGGGCGACGGTGGCGACCATCGCCGCGGCCATGCCCACGATGCCGGCCACGTTGTGGGTGCCGCTACGCCGGTCGCGCTCCTGGCCGCCCCCCCGCAGCAGGGGCTCCACAGCCACCCCCTCACGCACCACCAGGGCGCCCACCCCCTGAGGCCCCCCGAACTTGTGGGCGCTGACCGCCACCAGGTGGGCAGGCCGCGCCTCAACGGCGACATCGAGCCAGGGGAAGGCCTGCACGGCGTCGGTGTGGACCACGGCGCCGGGCGAGCGCTCGGCCACCAGGGCGGCCGCCTCGGCCAAGGGCTGGACGACGCCCACCTCGTTGTTGACCAGCATGAGCGACACGACGCCGATCTGGCCGTCGAGGGCAGCATCGAGCGCAACCAGGTCGATGCGCCCGTCGGTGTGCACGGCCACGATGCGCCCGTCGAGGGCCTCGACCGGGCGCAGCACGGCATGGTGCTCAACGGCGCTGCACACGGGGATCCCCCCCAGACGAGCCAGGACCCCGGTGATGGCCAGGTTGTCCGCTTCGGTGCCCCCGCCGGTGAACACCACCTCGCCGGGCTCGGCGCCGAGGCAAGCAGCGACGACGTCCCGGGCCTCGTCGATGGCCTGACGAGCGGCCCGGGCCGCGGCGTGTCCACCCGAGGGGTTGCCCACCCGCCCGCCGAGGAACGGCAGCATGGCCTCGGTGCACTCGGGGCGCATGGGCGTGGTGGCGGCGTGGTCGATGTAGGTGACCATCCCCGCGAGGCTACCGACCCGCCCCGCACCGTACCGTTTGCTCCATGACCACGCGCCCACATCACCCTTACCCCGCCTCCAGCTGGGCCTCGTCGCCGCCGTCGTCCTGTTGGGAATGGCAGTCGTGGCCTGCGGGGGAAACACCACCGAGCCCACGGCCACGCCCGATACGCTGGCGCAGGCGAGATCGCCACCGAAGCGACCGTCGCCGTATCCGACAACCAGTTCACCCCGGCCGAGCTCACCGTCGAGGCCGACACCTCCGTCACCTGGACCTGGGACGGCGTCGCCCAGCACAACGTCGTGGGCGACGGCTTCGAGAGCCGGATTCAAGCCCAGGGCACCTTCGAGCACACCTTCGACGCACCCGGCACCTACAGCTACGTCTGCACCCTGCACCAGGGCATGGACGGCACCGTCATCGTGGTCGAGGCGTGATGCTTTATCCGCCTCGCCTCCCCGAGCAGGCCGGCGTCAGGCGGGCGGCGGCATGGCGTCGCTGGCCGGCGGCCGGCTGGTCGGCGACGGGTCCGGCCGCTGGAACCCGGTTCCCCGGACGCCCTCCCACGCCGGTTCCGGCACCGGCGGTGACGACACCGACGTCGGCCCCGCCCCCGATCCCACGGATCCCCCAGCGCGGCTCTGGTGAAGCGCGGCGACGCAGGCCAGGAAGGCCTCGGGGTTGGTCCCTGGTGGCGGCGTATGCCCCATGCGGGCGGCCACGCCGGTGGCGAGCTGGGTGGCCAGTGAGGCCCGGGTCTCCTGCGCCAGGGTGGGGGCCCGCACGAGGAACGACCGTACGGCCACGTGGTCGTCGCCACCCAGCCCGGCGGGGTCGAGGGTGGCAGCGTAGGCCTCGTAGCCAGCCGGCACGGTGAAGGTCATGGGTAGCGGCGGGGCGGCTCCGGTGCGCTGGCGCAGCACCAGGGTTCCTGCGGCCAGGTCGCCCAGACGCTGGTTGTCACGCGTCAACAGGATGGCCAGCACGGCCCCAGCCCCGCTGGTGAGGTAGAGGTCGACCAGGATGAGGAAGCCCCGCACGGCTGCGTGGCGGAAGCGGATGGGGGCGCCATCGGTGGTGACCACGCGTAGCCCGAAAGCGGCCTTGCCCGGGGTACGCCCCCGCCAGAGCGACTCAAAGGCGATCGGGTAGCCGAGCAGCACCGCAGTGGCGATGAGCAACACCACCACGATGCCGAAGGTGGCCGACTGCCCGGTGCTGGCCAGGCCGGCGAAGGCGATCAGGGCAACGGTCAGGACCACGCCCTGGATGGTCACGTCGATCAGCGCCGCCAGCAGCCTCGACCCCAGGCCGGCGGTCTCGAACTGGAGCACCACCGCCTCGGGGGTCACCAGGCGCGACGACCGGTGCTGCATGGGTGCCGAGGGTACCGTCGACGTCGGTGGACCTCGATCGCTTCCTCGCCGACCACGGCCCAGCGTGGGACCGCCTGGCGGAGCTGACGGCGCGGGCCAACCGGGGGGTCCGCCGCCTCGATGCCTCCGAGCTGGAGGAGCTCGTGGCGTTGTACCAACGCACCTCCACGCATCTGTCACTAGCCCGGACCTATCTGCGCGACCCGGGACTGGTGGCCCGCCTGACGGGGCTGGTGGCATCTGCCGCGGCCGTGATCTACGGCGCCCACCCCCGGACGCTGCGGGCCCTGGGCCGGTTCTTCACCACCACCTTCCCCGCTGCGGTCTGGCACCTGCGCCGCTTCGTGGTGGTCGCCACCCTGCTCCTGATCGTCCCCGCCCTGGCCATGGGTATATGGCTCGACTCCTCCCCCCAGGCGGTGGACGCGGCGGGACCCGAAGCCGCCCGCCAGCAGTTCCTCGACGAGGACTTCGAGGCGTACTACTCCTCGGCCCCCGCCGCTGAGTTCGCCACCCAGGTGTTCACCAACAACGTCCGGGTGGCCGTGCTGGCCTTCGCCGGCGGGATTCTGGCCTGCATCCCCACCGCCTACGTACTGGTCACCAACGGCGCCAACGTCGGCGTGGCCGGGGGGCTGTTCGCCGCCACCGGCCAGGCCCCCCGGTTCTTCGGACTGATCCTGCCCCACGGCCTGTTGGAGCTGACCGCGGTGGCCATCGCCGGCGGCGCCGGCCTGGCGCTCGGCTGGAGCTGGCTCGCGCCCGGCGACCGTTTCCGTCTCGACGCCCTGGCCGAGGAGGGTCGCCGGGCTGTGGTCGTCGTCCTCGGCCTGGTCGCCGCCTTCGCCGCCGCCGGGCTCATCGAGGGCTTCGTCACCGGCCGGCCCTGGCCCACGGCGCTGCGCGTGGGGATCGGCGTGACCGCCTGGGCCGCCTTCGTCCTCTACCTCGCCGGCCAGGGACGGCGGGCCGCCGCCGCCGGCCTCACCGGTCTGCTCGACGAGGGGACGCGCAGTTACCCAAAGACCGAGTCGATGGCCAGCTCGAAGCCGTCGAGCAGGGGCGTGGCCAGCACCTCGCCGGCGCCGACCTCCAGGGCCACATCGAACTCAGGCGACTCCGGGAGGGCACGCCGGTAGACCAGCACCGATCGGGCCGGTGTGTCGACCAGCCACAGCTCGGCTACCCCGGCCCGCTCGTAGACGTTGCGCTTGGCCCCGATGTCGAAGCGCCACAACCCAGCCGAGCGCACCTCGACCACCAGGTCGGGTGGGACCTCACTGCTGGCCGCCGCCGGTGCAGGCACCCGCCCTTCGCCGGACCACCAGACGTCGGGGATGTACAGGTTGCCGGGAGCGAGCTGCCAGTTCCCGCCGAGACCGGCGGCACCACGCTGGGCTCCCGCCGCGACCCAGGCTCGGAGCGCCGCGAGGATCCGCACGACGATCTCCTGGTGTCCGAACGTGGGGTCGTTCATCACCACCTCCCCTTCGATGAGCTGAGCTCCTCGCGGCCACTCCCCAGCCGTGAACTCCTCGACGCTGAGTCCGGTCATCGTGCTCACGGCCTCGACGCTACCCCCGCAGGAAGATCCGCTCGCCCCGTGGCGCCGGAGCATCGACCCCCCGGTAGGTTGAACAAGAGGTGGCCAGCGGGTTGCGCCGGCCTCGAGCACTGGAGGACACCACGATGAGCATCTTCGACAAGGTGCGGGACAAGGCCTCTGAGCTGGCCCGCAACAACGGGGAACGGATCGACCAGACGGTTGACAAGGCGGCGGATCTGATCAACCGCCGGACCGAAGGCAAGCATGCCGACAAGGTCCAGGGCTTCGCCGACAAGGCCAAGGGGGCGGCCGACCACCTCGGCCAGCAGCCCCCTCGTGAGGTCTGACCGCCAAGGCCGCTGAACTACAGGCGACCGGTGGCCTTGACCCGCAGGTAGGCGTCGGTCAGGCGGGGGGCGAGCTCGCCCGGTGGCGCGTCGACCACGGTGGCACCCAGGCCTCGTAGGCGCGACGCCACCCGCCGGCGCTCGACCAGCGCGGCCACCGCCGCCGCCTTGCGGTAGGCGCCACTGGCGTCGTCGGGGGATGAGGCGGCCCAGGCGGCCACCGCCGGGTCGGCCACCGCGGCCACGATCACGAGGTGGTGGCGACCGACGAGGGGCAGGGCGGGCAGGATCGTCTCGGTGAAGGCCTGCTCGGCCAGCTCAGTGCACACCACCAGCAGCGAGCGACGGCGGAATCGGGCCAGGGTGGTGGCGAAGGCTCCCCGGTAGTCGCTCTCGACCAGGGCCGGCTCCAGCTCGTAGAGGGCCTCGGTCACCCGGGCGAGCTGGCCCGGTCCGTGGCGAGGACCGACCATGGCCCGCACCTCCCGATCGAAGGCGAGCAGACCGGCCCGGTCCCCCAGCCGGCTGGCCACGTGCGTCAGCATCATCACCGCGTCCATGGCGTGCTCGAGGCGGGGGACGCCCTCGACCCGGGCCGCCATCGTCCTCCCATTGTCGACCAGGCACACCACGGTCTGGTTGCGCTCGGCCCGGTAGGTGCGCACGATGGCCCGTCCCGAACGTGCCGTGGCCGCCCAGTCGATGCGCCGGCTCTCGTCGTCGGTCGAGTACTCCCGCAGGGCGTCGAACTCGGTGCCGCCCCCCCGACCCGAGGCGGAGCGCAGCCCCACCTCCAGGAGCCGGGCCCGGTTGATGCGCAGCTCGGCCTCGGCCGCCGACCGGTACCGGGGGTGCACGGCCATCACCGCCGGGAGCTGGCGCGTGGCCTGGCGGCCCATCAGCCCGAGGGGGCCCTCGACGCGCAGCACCACCTCGGCCACCTCGAAGCGGCCCCGCCGGGTGGGTCGGATCGACGTAGCCGCCCGGGCCTGGCCCCCGGCGGGCACGACCAGGCGGACCCGTCGGG
>JALZNY010000341.1 GCA_030857525.1 Actinomycetota bacterium | reverse complement strand
GCCCGATCCGGTCGACGACGCCCGGCGCCTGGGCCGAGCGGTCCTCGCCGGCGCCGCCACCCTGGTGCTCAGCGTCCCAGCCGCGCTCGCCGTCGGCGGTGCCGTGTGGGCCCTGCCCGCCCTCGGTGAGCGCCGGCAGCGTCGGCGCTGCCGTGAGGAGCTCCTCCGCCATCTCCCCGAGGTCTGTGACCTCTTCGTCCTGGCCATTGGCGCCGGGTTGACGGTGCCACTCGCCGTGGCCGCCGTGGCCCGACGGTCCCCTGGTCCGCTGGCTCCGGCCCTGGCTCGGGCCGTCGAAGAGGCCGGTCTCGGCCATCGCTTGGCCGACGCCCTCGACGACATCCCGGTTCGGGTGGGCGACGAGGCCCGGCCGCTGATCGGCGCCCTGGTCCACTCCGACCGCTACGGCGCCCCCCTGCTCGACGGGCTCGTCCGCCTCAGCGCCGAGCTACGCAACGATCGCCGGCGCCGGGCCGAGGAAGCGGCTCGGCGGGTCCCGGTAAAGCTCCTCTTCCCCCTGGTGTTCTGCACCCTCCCTGCCTTCGCGCTGCTCACGGTGGCGCCGCTGCTCGCCGGCGCCCTCCGGGCGCTGCGCCTCTGAAGCTCTGCAACATCTGGAAAAGGAGGAGCCCATGCTCCCGATCAACGTCCGTCTAATCAACATCCGTCTCCACCTCGCCGTCCTGGCCATGACCGAGCTCATCGTGGGCCGGCTGGTCCGCCTGCGCGAGGAGCGGGGCCAGACCTCGGCCGAGTACGCCCTGGTCCTGCTGGGGGCGGCCACCGTCGCCCTGCTCATCGCCCTGTGGGCCAAGAACACCGACAAGATCGGAGGACTGCTCGACGCCATGTTCGACAAGGTCACGGGCATGGCGCCGTGACCCGGGGCGCCTGCGGGCGCCCCGGCCACAAGAGGGACGACCAGGGCCAGGCTGCGGTGGAGCTGGCCCTGGTCCTGCCCCTCGTGGCCGTGCTGGCGCTGATGCTCGTCCAGGTTGCCCTGGTGGTGCGCGACCAGGTGCTGGTCATCCACGCCGCGCGCGAGGCGGCCCGGGCGGCGGCGGTCAGCCCTGAACCCGACGCCGCCGGGGAGGCGGCCCGGGCCGGCGCCTCCCTCGAGCCCAGCCGTCTCGAGATCGACGTGTCGGGCCGGGGCCAGCCGGGGAGCCGGGTCCAGGTGGAGCTTCGCTACATCTCCCCCACCGAGGTACCCCTGGTCGGACCGCTGGTGGGCGACGTGACGCTGTCGGGCTCGGCGGCCATGCGGGTGGAGCGGTAGGTGCCCAAGCTGTGAGTGGCCGAGCTACTACGAGCGGTCGGCGTCACATTCGTGGTGGTGGCGCGTCCAACGTTCGCCATGTGTGCCTTGGCCAACTCGTCGGAAGGCCTTCAGGATCCGCCCCTGCCTGCCGATGAACAACAGTGGCCGCGCCCGGCTCCTACCCGGGCATCAGTATCCTGGAGAACCTCATGAACCTGGTCCCCCCCCACGCACCCCCGACCGTCCGGCGCCTCCCGTGCTAGGCCACCAAGACCGCCGACCCGACCCCATGGCCAAGGTCGCCGCCGGGCTACGCGGCCGCCCCTGGGCCCGGCGATCGCTCATGGGCCTGGCCGTGGCCATGTTGCTCGGCGCCGTGGGGGTACTGGGCTACCCCTTCTACACCAACCTCTACCAGGACCGGGTCCAGGGAGGCCTCGACGGCCAGCTCGCCAGTCCCGAGCTGGAGCAGGCCTATCGCTCCGACAGCGTGGCCGAGGGTGACAGCCTCACCCGGTTGATGATCCCCTCCCTCGACGTCGACGTGGTCGTGGTCGAGGGCACCAGCGCCAGTGCCCTGCGGGCCGGCGCCGGCCACTACCCGGAGTCACCCCTACCCTGCGAGATCGGCAACGTGGCCATCGCCGGCCATCGCACCACCTACGGCCGGCCCTTCCACAACCTCGACCTGATGAAGCCGGGTGACAAGGTCATCCTCGAGACCCCGGTGGGCACGTGCACCTACTCGGTCAACAAGGATCCCTTCGTGGTGGAGCCCAACGACTTCTCGGTGCTCGACCGCACCTCGACCGGCACGCTGACCCTCACCACCTGTCACCCCAAGAACTCGGCCGCCCAGCGCCTCATCCTCCAGGCCGACCTGGAAGGCCCGGCCGCCTCGGCATGATCGCCGCTCGTCGCCTCCTGGCCGCGGCTGGCGCCGGCGCCCTGGCCCTGACCCTGTTCGCCGTCGCCCCCCCAGCCTCGGCGCAGGCCGCACCCACGGTGGAGTGGACGCGCCCGACCATGAACAGCACGCTCGACGAACAGGGCCCGATCACCGGCACGGTCACCGGTAACGCCGACCAGACGATCAATAGTGCGGAGTTCACCCTCGAACGCGTACCGCCCTCCGGCGATCCCGAAGATCCGTGCTTGGTGGACCTGGAGGAACAACGATTTCAGGAGTTCGACGGCCCCCCGCCCGTCGATTTCAGGCTGGAAGTGAACTTCCCCTGCAATGGTGCCTACGAACTCACCGCGACCGTGTCCTACGAGCAGGGCATTTCCCTCCTCCCACCCGAACCGGTCACTGACAGCTTGCCGTTCTCCATGGCCCTCCCACCCGAGCGGGTGAAGGGACTGGAGGCGGCCTACGACCCGGAAACCCGTGAGGTTCGCCTTACCTGG
>JALZNY010000340.1 GCA_030857525.1 Actinomycetota bacterium | reverse complement strand
GTCCTTGCCGTAGAACAGCCGCCCCTCGTACACCGAGCGCAGGTCGCGTTCCACATAGGAGCGGGTCAGCGCCGCCCCGCCCAACAGCACGGGGATGCGGGCCAGGCCGGCGGCATTGAGCTCCTCCAGGTTCTCCCGCATCACGAGGGTGGACTTCACCAGCAGGCCGCTCATGCCGATGGCGTCGGCCTCGACTTCCAGGGCCTTGGCCACCATCTCGGTGACCGACACCTTGATGCCGAGGTTGAACACCTCGTAGCCGTTGTTGGTGAGGATGATGTCGACCAGATTCTTGCCGATGTCGTGCACGTCGCCCTTGACCGTGGCCAGCACGACCCTGCCCTTGCCCCCCTGGTCGGCCTTCTCCATGTGGGGCTCCAGCCACGCCACCGACTTCTTCATGGTCTCGGCCGACTGGAGCACGAAGGGGAGCTGCATCTGGCCCGAGCCGAACAGCTCACCCACCACCTTCATGCCGGCCAGCAGGTCGTCGTTGACGATGGCCAGGGCCGGCTTGCCCGAGGCCAGGGCCTCGTCGAGGTCGGCCTCCAGGCCGTCACGGTCGCCGTCGATGATGCGGGCCTGGAGGCGCTCGGCCACCGGCCACCCGCTGCGGTCCTCCTTGACCGCAGCTGCGGCCGACACCCCCTCGAAGAGCCGCAGCAGCTCCTGGAGGGGGTCGTAGCCCGGCCGGCGGCGGTCGTAGACGAGGTCGAGGCAGACCTCCTTGGCCCGGTCGTCGATCTTGTTGAGGGGCATGATGCGCGCCGCATGCACGATGGCGGCGTCGAGGCCGGCCTGCACACACTCGTGCAGGAACACCGAGTTGAGGACGTGGCGGGCGGCGGGGTTGAGCCCGAAGCTGACGTTGGACAACCCCAGGATGGTCGACACCCCCGGGAGGGCGGCCTTGATGAGGCGGATGCCCTCGATGGTCTCGATGCCGTCCCGGCGGCTCTCCTCCATGCCCGTCGACAGGGGCAGGGCCAGCGGGTCGAACAGCAGGTCGCTCGGCTCCAGGCCGTAGCGCTCCACGGCCAGGTCGTGGATGGCACGCGCCGCCCGCAGCTTCCACTCGGCGTCTCGGGCCTGGCCCTCGGTGTCGATGCAGGTGCACACCACCGCGGCGCCGTACTCCCGGGCCAGCGACAGGAAGCGGTCGAGACGGGTGCCAGGGGCGTCGCCGTCCTCCAGGTTGACGGAGTTGAGGATGGGCCGGCCACCTATCCACTGGAGGCCGGTCTCGATGACCGGGGGCTCGGTGGAGTCGAGCATGAGGGGGAGCGACGACTGGGTGGCGAAGCGGCTGGCCACCTCCTCCATGTCGGCGCTGCCGTCCTCGCCGGTGTAGTCGACGCACACGTCGAGGACATGCGCCCCTTCCTTGACCTGGTCCTTGGCCATGGCCACGCAGGTCTCCCAGTCGTCGGCCAGCATGGCCTCCCGGAACTTGCGCGACCCGTTGGCGTTGGTGCGCTCGCCGACCACGAGGAAGCTGGTGTCCTGGCGGAAGGGCACAGCGGTGTAGATCGACGCCGCCGCCGGCTCGTGCACCGGCGTGCGGGGCGCCGGCGTCAGTCCCCCACAGCGATCGATCACCGCGGCCAGATGCGCCGGGGTGGTGCCGCAGCAACCGCCGATCACCGACACCCCGAACTCGGTGACGAAGCGGTGATGGTGCTCGGCCAGCTGCTCGGGGGTGAGGTCGTAGTGCATGGCCCCCTCGACCACCGAGGGCAGCCCGGCGTTGGGCACACACGACACCGGCATGCGGGCGTGGGCGGCGAGGTGGCGCAGGTGCTCGTGCATCTCGGCCGGACCGGTGGCGCAGTTGAGGCCGATGACGTCGGGGCGCATGGGATCCAGCGCGGCCAGGGCGGCGGCGATCTCGGTGCCGGGCAGCATGCGCCCGGTGAGCTCGATGGTCACCTGGACCTGGAGCGGCACGGTTCGCCCGGCCGTAGCCATGGCCCGGCGGCAGGCGATCATGGCCGCCTTGGCCTGGAGCAGGTCGAACACCGTCTCGACGATGAGCAGGTCGACGCCGCCTTCGAGGAGCGCAGCCGCCTGCACCTGGTAGGCGTCGCGCAGCTCGGCGAAGCGGATGTTGCCGAGCGATGGGAACTTGGTGCCCGGGCCGATGGATCCGGCCACCCAGCGGGGACGGTCGGGGGTGGCGAAGTCGTCGGCCACCGAGCGGGCGATGCGAGCGGCGGCGAGGTTGAGCTCCTCGGTGCGCGAGGCGATGCCGTACTCGGCCAGGGGGACGGCGAAGGCGCCGAAGGTGTCGGTCTCCACCACGTCGCAGCCCACCTCGAGGAACGAGGCGTGCAACTCGGCGATGACGTCGGGGCGAGTCACGGCCAGGATCTCGTTACACCCCTCGAAGTCGGGCCCGCCGAAGTCGTCGGCGCCGAGGTCGCGCAACTGGAGGTTGGTGCCGGTGGCCCCGTCGAAGACGACCACACGTTGGCGAACCGCGTCGAGGTAGCCCACGGTTGGTAAGGGTACCGAGGGCTCGGTCGGCCCACCTGGGGGTATCATCAGCAGCGATGACCGCCATCGTCGACGGATCTACGGGGGCGAGCAGCGTCGAGCGCACCGCCGAGCGGCTCTCGCGGACGTCCGCCCGGCGGGTGATCGAGCCCGAGGTCGACCTGCCCGGCGTCCTCGGTGAAGGG
>JALZNY010000339.1 GCA_030857525.1 Actinomycetota bacterium | reverse complement strand
GTCGACGGCCTCGTAGCCGAGGGGGGTGAGCCGGGTGCGCCGGCGGGCGAGCACCACGACGCCGGCGAGGCCGAGCGCGGTGAGGGCGTAGGAGCCGTACTCCACCGGGGTCTGGCCGTAGGTCAGCTCGACGGTGGTCTCCGTCGGCACCACCACCATGAGGTTGGGCGCCACCCGGAACGGGCCCTCGGCGCCGGAGACCCGCCAGTTGGGGAAGTACGACGCCTTGACCAGCACCGGCACGCCGATCTCGGTGACCTCGAAGCGGATGGCGTCGTCGGTGGCCACGATGGCCGACACCTCTGTCTCGCCCACCGGTTCGGCCTCCGGCGTCTCGCACACGTCGAGGCCGATGAAGCGTTCGCTCTCCTCGACCGGTGCGGCGGCGTCCTCGTCGTCGGCTCCCTCGGCGCCGGCCGCCGGCGCCTCACACACCGCGGTGCGGGCCCACGAGTCGGGCCCGTCGCTGGCGTAGAGGACGTCCCAGCGGTCGGTCTCGGTGAAGAACTTGGTGGCCGGGCCGAGCCAGTCCCGGCCGTCACTGACGCCGGTCAGCACGGTCGGCTCGTTCTCGAGCGGGGTGACGAGCTCGCTGTCGGCCACCTCGTAGACGTGCCACGGCCCGGAGACGGCCAGCTCGGTGAGGTCGGCCTCGGTGGCGGCGGCGGCGACCGCATCGGGGGTCTGGGCCAGGTAGTACCGCACCCCCTGGAGCTGGAGCTGCTCGACGCCGAGGGCGATGTCGAACTCGCCGTAGGGCAGGTCGCGCTGCGCGCACGAGCAGTCGGTCGACAGCGCCCGCTGGTTGAGGAAGTGGTACGGCGTCGTCGCCGACGCCTCGAAGAACAGGCCCTCCATCGAGCCGATGCACCCGTCGGTGAAGAACGGCAGGAGCATGGGGGCCATCGGGGTGCCGTAGGTCCCGAGGCGCACGCTGTCGTATTCCCACATGGCGCGCCCGCAGCCGCTCTCGTCGCCGACGGCGTCCATGGTGGTGATGAGGTCGTGGTACTCGGGGTAGGCGTCCTTGCGCTCGTAGCCGGTGTAGTTCCAGCGGGCCCAGTCGCGCACCACGTTGCGGTCGGCGCTGGCCACCTCGAGGCCCAGCCACCGCTCGGTGCCGTCGGCCTCGGTGTCGCCGAGCTCCACCAGCTCGTTGCCGCGGAGCGAGACGGACTCGGGGAGCACGCCCAGCGGCAACCCGACCAGGACCAGGGTGGCGGCCAAGGCGGCCCCAGGCGTGGCCAGCGAGACCCCGTGCACCGGACGTTCAGGGTGGCGGGCCACGAGGGCGGCGATGGCCCGGCCCACCTCGGCCACGGCGATGCCGGCGAGCAACAGCACGCACAGCCACACGAAGGGCAGGAGGCGGGCGTTCCACAGCCGGCCGGTGGGGGCGACCACCACCGCGAGGACGAGGGTGGCGCCGAGGGCGCCGAGGAACAGCCCGGCCCGGCTGCGCAGCAGGATCGAGACGACGATGCCGAGCCCGCCGAGGGCGATGGCCCATAGCAGGCCGTCGGGCAGCAGGACGTCGCGCCAGGTGTTGCCCGGCGTCGGGATCTTCTCCCAGCCCATGTCGTTCAGGAACTCCCGGCGGGCCACGAACGGCCCGGTCCAGAAGGCGGTGAGCAGGAGCGCCACCGGCAGGGTGGGGAGGAGCCACACCAGCCGGGCGCGGTGACGGGGAGCGCCGGCGGCCCAGGCCACGTAGCCCGCCAGGGCCACCACCAGGACCGACACGAGGGAGCCGACGCCGGCCGGCAGGGCAGCGACGTCGGGGCCGGGCACGTCGAGGGCGAGGACGACGACGGCGGCGGCGCCCGTGACCGCCACGATGGCGCCGACCCGCAGGGCCTGGACCCAGCGGGCGTCGGTGCCCTTCGGCTCCTCGCCCGGGCTCACCAGGAAGGCGATCACGGTGGCGGCGGCGGCGAAGATCGCCGGGATGATGTGGCAGAGGGCGACCAGCGCCAGCAGGCCGGCGCACAGCGCCCGGTGGCGACCGGTGCGCAGGCCCCGCAGCAGGAAGCCGAGGTAGAGGACGGCCACGGCCAGGCTGAGCGAGAACGAGAACTCACCGGCCAGGGTGGAGGCGACGTTGCCGCCGATGATGTTGCCGGTGCCGTTGGTGACCGGCTCCCGGTTGAAGAGGAAGGGGACGCTCGCCACCGCCAGCAGCACGGGGGCGGGGAACGGGAGGTCGGCCAGGCGGCCGAAGACGTAGCAGCACACCGGCAGGGCGACCAGGCCGAGCACGGTGACCCACTTGAAGGCCACGCCGTAGGGCAGGCCGACGCCGAGCAGCAGCACGAGCGGGGCGATCACGGCGGCGACGCGTCGCCAGCGGTGCGTCCGGTGGCCGACGGCGACGCCGACGAGGGCGAGGCCGACGGCGAGGGGAGCCAGCGCCGCCCAGCCCTGGGCGCCGGCGTTCACGGCGACGATGAGCAGCGCGGGGACGACCATGTAGAACTGGTAGGCGGGGAAGCCGGCGTACCAGTCGGGCGACCAGCCGGTCAGGCGCCCTTCGGGGAGCAGGCTGTCGCGCAGGTAGGCGGGGCCCCACACGTGGGCGCCCATGTCACCGCCGGCCGGCGTGGTGTCGGTCACCAGCAACGACGGGGCCATCTGCACCAGGATGAAGACCACGCAGGCGGCGATGACCGCGGGTTGGAGCAGGGC
>JALZNY010000338.1 GCA_030857525.1 Actinomycetota bacterium | reverse complement strand
GTGGAGGCGGCAGACGCGGCGAGAGGGCGGGTGGAGCGCAACCTTCACGACGGCGCCCAGCAGCGGCTGGTGACGCTTGCCCTTGCCCTTCGCATGGCCCGCGACCGACTGGGAGGCGACGCGGACCTCGCCGTTGCCGGCCTCCTGGCCCAGGCCTCGGAGGAACTCCGATTGGCCCTCGCCGAGCTGCGGGAACTGGCCTGCGGACTGCATCCGGCAATCCTGGCCGAGGAGGGCCTGGAGGCGGCGCTGGATTCGCTAGCAGAGCGTTCCGCCGTTGCCGTCGACGTGTCGGTGAGCACGATCGAGCGCCTCCCGCCGCCGGTCGAGGTGGCCGCCTACTTCGTCGTCTCGGAGGCGCTGGTCAACGCAACCAAGCACGCGCATGCGTCCCTCGTGAGCGTGCGCGCCGCCCGCCACAACGGCCGCCTGTGCCTGGAGGTGGCCGACGACGGCGTCGGCGGCGCCTCGATCCGTCCTCGCTCGGGGCTGGAGGGCCTGAACGACCGAGTGGAGGCCCTCGGCGGGTGGCTGCACGTGGCCAGCCCGCCGGGGCGGGGCACCAGTCTCACCGCCGAGATCCCGTGCGGGTGATCATCGCCGACGACGCCGTCCTGGTCCGCCAGGGAGTCGCTCGGCTGCTCGAGGACAAGGGCTTCGAGGTGATCGACCAGCTCGATGATGCCGGTGAGCTGCTGGCGAGAGTGGAACGACACTGCCCCGATGTGGTCATCGTCGACATCCGGATGCCCCCGACCCAGACCATCGAGGGCCTCGAGGCGGCCCTCGAGATCAAGCAGCGCCACCCCGGTGTCGGAGTGCTGGTGCTCTCCCAGCACATCGAGTCCCGGTACGCCTTGCGGCTCCTCGCCAGCGGGGCGGGAGTCGGCTACCTGCTGAAGGAGCGGGTGGCCGACGCCAACGCGCTGGCCGACGCCGTCCGCCAGGTGGGTGATGGTGGCTCGACCGTCGACCCGGAGGTGGTGGCTCGCATGCTGGAGCGCAAGCGCAGGGAAACGACCCTTGACCGGCTCTCGCCGAGGGAAGGGGAGGTGCTCTGCCTCATGGCCCAGGGCCGGTCGAACGCGGCGTTGGCCCAGGAGCTGTTCCTCAGCCCGAAGACAGTGGAGTCCCACGTGGCCAGCATCTTCACCAAGCTCGACCTGCTCCCCGAGCC
Organism: Actinomycetota bacterium; assembly: GCA_030857525.1. Classification (GTDB taxonomy): domain Bacteria; phylum Actinomycetota; class Acidimicrobiia; order Acidimicrobiales; family CADCSY01; genus JADDRA01. The sequence continues at coordinate 1,512 of JALZNY010000338.1, read as the reverse complement.
CGATCATCACCGGCGAGTGCAGGCGGTGCTCACCTACCTGCACACCGGGTTCGGACGTTCGGGCATGGGGCGCGATCAGGGATAGCCCCCATGACACGCCCAGGTCCCATCCGTAGCGTCGAGACATGACGAACGACCGAGTGACGACGCCCGACCGATTCCCGCTGGCCCGAGTGGCCGCCATCGCCGCCGGCGCCGTCTTCGGCGCCATTGCCGCCCTCCATGCCGTCTGGGCTGCGGGGGCTGCGTGGCCGTTTCGCGACAGGCAGGGTATGGCCGACGTGATCTGGGGCGACTCGGTCTCGACGCTTCCGTCACCTGCGGCCACGCTGGCGGTGTCAGTGCTCCTCGTGACCGCAGCGCTCTTGGTGCTCGGTCGTGGCGGCGTGTGGGGCCACCGGGTGCCCCGATGGGTGTTGTCGGCCGGCACCTGGACCGTGGCCGCCGTCCTGTTCCTGCGGACGATCTTCTACTGGCCGGCGTCGATCGGCTCCGACGCCATCAACGCAGATTGGGAGGTGGCACTCTTCTCACCCCTCTGCCTGGTCCTCGCCCTGCTGTGCGCGATCGTCGCCCGCAGCAATGCCAGGTCCGTTCCCGCCCGCCCTTCTCGGCGCAGTAGCGGTGCCGGGGCCGTTCTTTGATGGCTGGACTGCCCAGGAACGCCGGCCTACGCGTGCTTCGCGGCCTGGCCGGTCCTCTGCGCTTTCCGTGTTTCGGAGGGGACGACCGGAGCGGCCGACACTCCACCTTCACGCCGATGGCCGCCGCGTAGCGGGCGACGGTGGACAGGCGGGCGTCCGCGCCCGACTCGAAGCGGTCACCTGGCCCTGGCGGTCCCCATTCGCTCGGCCACCTCCAACTGCGTGAGCCCGGCGTCACGCCGCCGTCCGCAGGCCGACGGGAGTACGCGACACCAACGCCGCCGTCACACGGTGCCCGACCGAAGGGTCGACCTCCGCGAACTCGTCGATCAGCGTGTCGAGGTCGTCCTTCACCGTTTCCCTCCCGACGCCGCAGGTCTAACCAAATGTGGGTTACCGACCCCGCCGGCGGTTCCGCCAATCGGCGAGCCGGTGGTCCGCTGTCACGGTGGCCGGAGCCGGCACGGGCCATCGGAACTTCGGGCTTGACAGGGCCTATCTACAAGGTATATATATTTCAGATATGGGGCAGCGCGAATCGAAGAGCAGGTATGCGATCCTCGGCGCCCTCACCCTCGAGCCGATGTCGGGCTACCAGATCAAGGAGCTGATCGGCCGCACCATCGGTCACTTCTGGAACGAGGGGTACGGCCAGATCTACCCGACCCTCAAGGCGCTATCGGAGGCCGGGTTGGTGAGCAGCCGGGTGGAGCCCGGCAACGGCAAGCCGGACAGCAACGTCTACACGCTGACCGACGAAGGGTGGGAAGAGCTGCGCCAATGGCTGGCTCGCCCTGTCAACTCGAATCACCCGGGCCGCAACGAGCTGCTGCTGAAGCTCTTCTTCGGCCGCCACGCCACTGCCGGC
>JALZNY010000337.1 GCA_030857525.1 Actinomycetota bacterium | reverse complement strand
CTGCTGCTCGTCTCGCTGGCCGGGATGGTGGTGTCCCTGGCCCGTCCGGCCCGGGCCGAGCTGGTCCCCCGGGAGCGGGCCACGATCATGATGGCCATCGACGTCTCCATATCCATGGACGCCACCGACGTCCGACCGTCCCGGCTCACCTCGGCCAAGGCCGCGGCCACCTCCTTTGCCCAGCTCCTGCCCGAGCAGATCAACCTGGGCCTGGTCGCCTTCGCCGGCTCGGCCCGGGTCCTCGTGCCCCCGACCACCGATCGGACCCAGGTCGTCGACGCCATCGAGCACCTGGAGCTGGCCGAGTCCACCGCCATCGGTGAAGCCGTCCTCGCCTCTCTGGCCGCCATCGAGTCGGTGCCCGACGCGGTCGACGGCGGACCCGTGCCCGCCCACATCCTGGTGCTCTCCGACGGCGAGACCCAGGTCGGCACGCCCAATCAGCTGGCGGCCGCGGCCGCGGTGGAGGCCGAGGTGCCGGTGACGACCATCGCCTTCGGCACGCCCGACGGGACCATCACCTACCAGGGCCAGACCCTGCCGGTGGCGGTCAACGAGGCCGAGCTGGCCGAGTTGGCCGAGGCCACCGGGGGTTCGGCCTTCGAGGCGGCCACCACCGAACAGCTCGAGACCGTCTACCAGGACATCGGTAGCTCCATCGGCTTCGTCACCGAGCAGCGCGAGATCGGCACCTGGTTCACCGGCGCCGCCTTCGCCTTGGCCCTCCTGGCCGCGGCCACGTCGCTGGTCTGGTTCTCTCGCCTGCCGTAGGAGGGACCCTCAGGGCCGGTAGCGCACGCCGTCGTTGGTGGCTTGCACCGTGGCCGGACGGGGGCCGGGGACGATGCCGCCCCACACCAACATCTCCTCACCGCTCCACTCGGTGTCGGGGATGAAGCGGCCGGGGGACTGCGGCAGTGGCCGCCAGGCGTCGGTCGCGGGGTCGTAGCCGGCCCCGGTGCCGAAGAAGATCGCCCCCGTGCCTCCCCCTCCGCCCCAGACGAGCATCTCGGTGCCCGACCAGACCAGGGCGTTGCCCCGTCGTGCGTTCAACGGCGAGGTCGACAGCGTCCGCCAGGAGTCGGCGACGGGGTCGTAGGCGGCCCCGTCGGCCAGGGCCTCGGCGCCCTGCTCGCCGCCCCAGATCAGCAGCTCTCGCCCGCTCCAGACGGCCCGCACGACCCGGGCCGACAGGGGCGACGGGGCGAGCATCCGCCAGGTGTCCGCTCCGGGGTCGTAGGCGGCCCCGTCGGCCAGGTTCTCCGCCCCGGCTCGGCCGCCCCACACGATTAGCTCCCGGTCGGTCCACTCGGTGACCATGTCGAAGCGACCGGCCAGCGGCGAGGGGGCCAGCGGCCGCCAGGTGTCGCTCGCGGGGTCGTAGGCGGCGCCGTCGGCGAAGACCTGCTGGCCTGAAGCGTCGGGCGACCCGCCCCACACCAGCATCTCCCGGCCGCTCCACACGCCCTCGGCGCTGCGGGCCGACAGGGGAGAGGGAGCCATGGGCCGCCAGGTGTCGGTCGCAGGGTCGTAGGCGGCCCCGTCGGTTCGGGCCCCGGTGGCGTCGCGCCCGCCCCACACGAGCAGCTCCTGTCCGGTCCATACGCCCGTGGCCCCCGATCGAGCCCCCAGCGGCGAGGCGGCCAGTGGTCGCCAGACGTCGGCCGTGGGGTCGTAGGCGGCGCCGTCGGCCAGAGGCTCGACGGCCTCGTCGTCGCAGCGCCCCTCGACGCAGTCCCGGCCGCCCCACAGGAGCAGCTCAGCCCCGGTCCACCCGTTGGCGGCGCCGATGCGGGGTGACAGGGGTGAGGCGCTCATGGGCTCCCACCGGCCGGTCGCCGGCGCAGTCGCGTCGTCGCCCCCGGTGTCCTCACCGCCGAACACGAAGAACCCGAGCACGCCCACCGCGACGAGCACGGCGACCGCGATGATCAGGCGCCGGCGGCGCTGTCGCTCCCGCCGGCTACGACTGCTTGAGGGAGAGTGGATCTCCCGCCCGGGGGGTCGCTGGGGTTGAGGCGGTGCGCTCACCGCAGCGCGCCGCCCGAAGCCGGTCACGGCGAGGGCGGGGCTGCGGGCCTGACCGTAGGAGGCTTGGGGATGGCCACTCCCTCGGCGTCGAAGCCGGGCGTGCCCATGTCGACCTCGGAGCCCAGGCGCAGCCGTGTGGCCCGACCGGCGCCGTCGAGGTCGAAGACCACCCGCTGGCCCTGGCGCAGCATGCGAAAGACCGAGTCGGCCAGGGCGTCGTCGGCCAGTTCGTAGTCGGCCATGTCGGTGTCGCACATCAGGCTGCCCTGGCGGGTGCCGGGGTCGTAGGACCTGACCACCCCCTGCACGGTCGGTCTCCGGTCAGGAAGCCTGGCGGCGGGTGGGCTTGGTGACCCGCCCCGCCTTTATGCACGAGGTGCACACGTGCATGCGCCGGGAAGCACCGTTCACCTCGGCCCGCACCCGTTGGATGTTGGGGTTCCAACGACGCTTGGTGCGACGGTGCGAGTGACTGATGCTCATACCGAAGGAGGGGTGCTTGCCGCACATCTGACAGACCGACGCCATGGACCGAGAGGCTACCAGTGGACAAGGGCCGAGACCCGTTCGGCCGGTGACCACAGCACTAGCATCGCCGGCCATGACCACCCTGGAGCGGCTGGAGGCCGGTGACCTTCGGGCCGTCCTGGTGGCCTATCG
>JALZNY010000336.1 GCA_030857525.1 Actinomycetota bacterium | reverse complement strand
GGTGGGCCCTGGCCGCCCTGGCCGGTCTCCTCGACGACTGGCCGCTGGCACCCCAACACCTGGGAGACGCGGCCGCCGAGCTGCGCTGGCTCCTCTGGGAGCCGGCCCGGCCGAAGGGAGGCTGGTCGCTCCACCTGGCCGTCGAGGACCCGACCGACCACCTGGCCTGGGCCATAGCCGCCACCGACCAAAGCTGAACCCGAGGCCGTCGAACCTCCGGTTCGGCGACGAGTTGAGTCAGGCGCAGGCCTCGCAGATGCCGATGAGGTCGAGGCGGTGGTGCTCGGGGGTGAAGCCGGTGGTGCTGGAGACCTCGGTGATGGCCCGAGCCACGGTGCGTTCGACCTGGGGGGAGGCGGTGAAGTCCTCCACGCCGCCACAGGCTGAGCAGATGAGGTGGTGGTGGTGATGCGTCAGGTCCTCGGCCAGCTCGTAGCGGGCGAAGTCGTCGGTGGTCACCACCCGATGGACGGCGCCAGCCTGGGTCAGCACCGCCAGGTTTCGATAGACCGAGCTTTGGGCCAGCTCGCCGTCGAGCACCAGCACATCCGGGATGGACATCGGGTGGCGGGCCTCGGAGAGCAGCTCGACGAGCGATCGTCGCTGAGTGGTGTAGCGCTGACTCACCGCACGGAGGCGTTCAGCGACGGTGGTGTGCAGCTCGTCTGACATGTCGTCACGCTACCAGCCCAGGTGAGAATCGGTGAGAACTGGGCCGCGACGGGCCGTAGCTGTTTGCCCGGTACCTTGGCCGGCGATGACCAGGCCGCGGATCACGATGACGTCCCTGCTGCTCGGTGCCCTGCTCTTGGTCTCATGCGCCACGGCCGCCAGCGAGCAGACGCTTCGACGCACGGCCTCCCGGGCACTTGCTACGCCGGCCTCGACCACCACGCTGGCCCCGACCACCACGCTGGCCCCGACGCCGACGACGGTCACCACGCCTCCCGTCACCACTGTCCTCCCCGTCACCACGACTGCGCCGTCACCCGTCGTCTCTGTGCCCGTCACTTCACCGCCGGCCGTCCGCTTCGTCACTGAGCAGCCGTGGACCCCCTTTGCCACCGTCGGCGGGGTCACCCTCGTTCACCCCGCCCACCGGGTCGAGCGAGTGGGCTTTCACCAGTCGAACCACGACGGCGCTCGTGAGCTCGATGCATTAGCGACCGCGGTTTCGCCGGTGACGCTCGAGAGCCGCAATCGCGAGACCCCGGCGCGTACGGCTGCCGATGTGGTGGTCGACCCGGTCGTCGAGATTCGCTCGCCGGTGAGCGGGCGGGTGCTGCGGTCCGGCACCTACGTCCTTTACTGCGAGTACTCCGACGACTATGCCGTGATCGAGCCCGATCAACATCCAGGGTGGGAGGTCAAGCTGCTCCACATCGACGGGGTACGGGTCGGCCCAGGCGAACGGGTGGTGGCCGGTGAGACCGTCGTCGCCTCCCGGGCCACCCACCTGCCGTTCGTGTCCCAGGTCGACGAGGTCGGTGACGCCCAACCGGCTTGGCCTCACGTCCACATCGAGGTCATCGACCCGGCCATCCCCGACCGGCCGTCACCGGGCGGCGGCTGCAACTGAGCGATCCGGCGAGTAGAGGCTCATCACCTGCTCGATCGGCTCTCAGCCCGGGTGTGCGTGGCCGACGGCGAGTTCGATGCGGGCGAGGGCTGGGACCGACACCCGAGACCGCCGCCCGAGCTGTTCGCAGCGTCGGGATAGGTGAAGGGAGGGGGCTCAGCCTCCCGTGGGAGCGGCACCTTCCTCCACCCGGTCGAGGCGGTCCCGGTAATAGGCCTCCATGGCCGCGTTGGCGGCGAGGATGGTGTCCAGGGCTTGGACCACCGCCGGCCAGGCATGCCCGGGTACGGCGCTGTAGAGCTCCTCGTCACGCAGTCCCGTGGAGATGCGGTTGCCGGCACAGCCCAGGCTGATCGCCGTCTGGCCCGACTGCATGGCCAGGGGCAGGACGGCACAGCCGGGACGACCTGCGGTGGGAGCGGTCATGGGGGAGACGCCGGCCCGCAGGGCGGCCTCGTGGAGCAGCATGGCCTGGCCCGGGGTGGCGGCCACGACGACCACGTCGGGATCGAAGGGCACCGACGTGACCGGTCCGTAGGCGATGTAGCCGGCGGGGCCAGCGACGGTCGGTATCGACGGCACTTCGGCCTCCTCCACGTAGCCGACCGAGGTCATCAGCTTCACTGACTCGCCCAGCTCCGCCGCCTGCTCCTCGGCCAGCGCGATTCCGTGCACGTGGGCTCCGACCGAGCAGTGGTAGTGGTCGGCGGGCTCGGTGTAGAAGGTCCGGCCCGCCCGGGCCTGGCGCCAGAAGGCGCACCCGGCGGCGACGGGCCCGCCGCTCCAGCGGGCCACCCCGACAGGGGGCTCAGTGAGGAAGGCGATGGCCACCGGTTCACCGTCGAGACCCAGGGCGGTGTCGATGTCGGGTAGCTCGGTCACAGGGGCGCTCCTTGGCTCACAGGACGATCGTGGGCCGGCTCTGCGATCCGGCGCCGGACGCATCCTAGGAGGCCGGCCGTCGGTACCCTGGTCCTGGATGGGCATCACGGAGACGACCGAGGCGGCGCCGTTGGCCGGCCGGTGCATCGGCATCACTGCCGACCGCAAGAGCGCTGAGCAAGCTCAGCTGTTCCTCCGTCGGGGGGCGGAGGTGGTGCACGGGCCCACCATG
>JALZNY010000047.1 GCA_030857525.1 Actinomycetota bacterium | reverse complement strand
GGTCGGCCGGCTGCGGCCCGTCTTGCGGATGTTGTCCAGGGCGGCGTTGCGGGTGGCGGTGAGCAGGTAGGAGCGGAAGGAGCCCCCGTTGTCGAGATGGCCGGCCCGCACGGCCACCAGGACCCGGGCGAAGGCCTCGGAGACGGCGTCGGCGGCGTCGTCGGGGTTGCCGGTGACGGTCTGTCCCAGACGCCAGGCGGCCAGGGAGTGGCGCTGGTAGAGCTGGGCGAAGGCGTCGTCGTACCCGGCCACCACTCCGTCGACCAATTCGGCGTCCGTGAGCATCTCGACCTCCTCCCCCCGCACCCTTGCCGTCTGTCCCTGAAGGATACGTGGCCACCCTAGAGCTTGGACGTCGCCTTGTCGCCCGTTGCCCCTTCCGAACCTGGCCGTCCGGCGCCGCCGGCCGGCTGGCGGTGGCCGTCGTCTCCCAGCTCTGCCGCGGTCTCCTCCCTGGCCTGGCCCTGCAACGCGTGGTCGATGCCGCTGGCGCCGGGGCAGGCGGCGCCGCCGCCGGATGGATGGTGGTGCTGGCCCTCAGCAGCCTGACTCCGGGGCTGGACGCCCTGTGGAATCACGTGCAGCAAGGGCTGATGATGCGCGGCTACCAGACCAGTGTCCAGATGATGATGGCGGCCACCTTGGCCCCGGCCGGCATCGACCACCTGGAGTCCCCCCCACTTCGCCGACCAGATGGAGACGGTCATGACTCACCGCAACGCCTTCCCGCTCCTCTTCGACTGGTTGGTCACCGTGGCCGGGATCCTCCTCAGCCTGGGGGTGTCCCTGGTGGTGCTGGCCGCCGTCGACCTCAGGCTGCTCCTTCCCGTGGCCGGCGCTGCCGTGATGGGGTTGTTCCAGGCGGAGTCACGACGCCGATCATTGGCCTTCATGGAGCAGTCGCTCCCCGGCCAGCGCCTGGCCGGCCGGCTGGCCGAGCTGGGCACATCGGCACCCGCAGCCAAAGAGGTGCGGATGCTCAGTCTGACGGACGACGTGGCTCGGCGCTTGGTAGCGGGCGAGCGAGGCCCGGCCCTGGCGGCCGGGGTCAGCGGGGTGGCCCAGGCCCTGATGCTGGCCGCCGGGGTCGCCTTCCTGGTCCGCCTGGTGGCGACCGGAGAGGCGTCACCCGGCGAGTTGGCGCTTGGCATCGTCCTCCTCCAGGCCGCCCTGAACCAGGCCGGGAGGCTCGGAGGCCTGGGAGCCGACATGGCCAAGAACACCTACAGCGCCCGTCGGCTCCTGTGGCTGGTGGACCAAGTCCCCGACGTGGTGGCGCCGGCCGATCCCGTCCCCGTTCCGGTCCGGCTCCACCAGGGCATCGTGGTCGACCACGTCAGCTTCGCCTATACGGGCACCGCCCGCCTCGCCCCCGACGATGTGCGCCTCACTCTTCCTGCTGGCGCCACCGTGGCCCTGGTGGGCGACAACGGCGCGGGAAAGTCGACGTTCGTCAAGCTGCTCTGTCGCTTCTACGATCCCACGTCCGGAGCCATCACCGTCGACGGTGTCGACCTGCGTGAGCTCGACCTCCAAGCCTGGCGGGCGGCGACGACCGGAGCGTTTCAGGACTTCGTGCGCCTCCACGTGTTGGCCCGGGAGTCGATTGGCACCGGTGAGCTGCACTCCATAGAGGACCGAGCTCGGGTGCAGGCGGCGGCCGCCGCCGGGGCCTCAGCTCCGTTCCTGGAGCTGCTATCGGACGGCTACGAGACCCCGCTCGGCCGGGAGCTCGCCGGCGGTGCCGACCTCTCGGAGGGGCAGTGGCAGAAGGTGGCGCTCTCCCGAGGCCTGATGCGAGCTGCGCCGCTCCTGGTGGTCCTCGACGAGCCCACCGCCGCTCTCGATGCCCGGGCCGAGCACGCTTTGTTCGAGCGTTACGCCGCCGAGGCGGCCCGCGCCCGTCGGCGAGGGGCGGTCACCCTGGTGGTGTCGCACCGCTTCTCCACGGTGCGCGTGGCCGACCGCATCGTCGTGCTCGAGAGCGGGCGAGTGGCCGAATCCGGGACCCACGACGAGCTCATGGCCCGCCAAGGCGGCTACGCCGAGCTCTACACCCTGCAGGCCGACGGCTACCGCTGATTCGACTCTCTACGGTGGTGTCAGGCCGAAGAAGTCGGCGATCACCTGGGTGGCGTCGACGGCGCCGGCCGCCCCGTCGAACTCCTCGGAGAACCACGTGTGGCCTCCGCCCCGTACCGTGAGCAGGCTGACTGACGTTCCCTCAGCGCAGTCGGTCCAGGTCGAGGTGTCCACCAGCTCGACCGTCTCCGCCTGGGGGGCGTCGGCGCAATCGTTCAGCTCCGCCCACGCGCCGATCAACGCAGGCTGGGACGGGACCGGATCGGGGGCGCCGGAGGTGGGCCCTCCCTCGTAGGGGACCTGGCCATCCTCGGTACCGTGGATGGCCAGGATGGAGACGGGCCGCTCGGGTGCGCAGCCGTCCATCACCATGGCGCCGCCCACGGCCGCGACGCCCGTAATCCGATCGGGTAGCTCGCAGGCGAGGCGGTAGGCCATGATGGCCCCGTTGGAAGCGCCGACGGCGAAGACCCGGTCCGAGTCGATCGGGTAGGTGGCACCCAGCTCGTCGAGGACACGGGCCAGGAAGCCAAGATCGTCGATGTTCTCCTCGGCGGCTCTCGCCGTTCCGCAGCAGAAGCCACCGTTCCAGGTGGCTCCGACGGCCTCGGGGTAGGCGACGACGAAGTTGCCGGCCGCGGCAGCCTGGTCGAGCTGGGTGGTCTCGTGGAACTTCTCGGCACTGCCGAAGGCGTCGTGCAGGGCCAGGACGAGAGGAGCCGGAGCACCCTCCTCGATGGAAGGCGGCGCGAAGACCCGGTACCTGCGGACCTGCCCATCGACATCCAGCTCACCGAACTGCACGGCAGCCCGTAGCGGGGCGGCTGGCGCCGTCCCGGCGCGCTCCGGGTTGGTGCACGCCGCCAAGGCGACGAGGCACACAGCGGCGATCGACGGCCCTGCCCGCACGGTGTGAACCTACAACGGCTGCCGGCGGCACGAGACCGGTAATGGAACGCACCCTCCGCCGCCGCCGGTCCTGTCGATAGCATCCCCGGATCGTGACCGAACCCTGGACGTTCACCGGCGAGCCACCTTCCGTTGGCCAGGGCGCCGGCATCGTCACCCTGGTCGAGGGGTCGACCTTCTGCATCTCCGGCACGGCGGGCGACATCGAGCCAGCTATGAGCCAGGGCCTGTTCTTCCGCGACACCCGCTTCCTGTCGGCCCTGGAGCTCCGCCTCAACGGGCTCCCCCTCCAGATGCTCTCGTCGTTGGTGCGCGACCCGTTCAGCGCCACCTTCGTGGCCCGGGCCCGGCCCCGACCCGGCCGGGCCGACAGCACGCTGGTGGCCTTCCGCACCCGCTACGTGGGCCGGGGGATGCGCGAGGACATCGTGATCCGCAACTTCGGCCCCGAGCCCGCGCCTTGTCTCGTGGAGCTGGCCGTCGACATCGACTTCGCCGATCTGTTCGAGGTGAAGGAGGGCCGGGTCGAGCTCAGCGGGGAGCGCACTCTCGAGACCCGGGGCGGTGCCCTCGTCTTCGGCTGTCACCGGGGCGACAGCCACCGCGGGACGTTGCTCTCCTGCACCGGTCTGGTGGTCATGGAGCACCACCTGCTTGGCGCCGAGGTCGTCATCCCCGCTCAGGGTTCGTGGAAGGGGTGTGTCGAGCTGAGGCCGGTCATCGACGAGGTCGAGCTCGAACCTCTCTACCGCTGCGGGCAGCCCGTCGCCCGGGCCGCCCCCACCGAGCGCCTGCAGCGCTGGCGGCGCCAGGTCCCGACGGTGTCGTCCTCGCACCCCGGCCTGGAGGCCGTCGTCTCCCGCAGCCACGTCGACCTCGGGGCCCTGCGCATCTTCGATCCCGAGTTCCCCGAGCGGGCGGTGGTGGCCGCCGGGGCGCCGTGGTTCATGACCCTGTTCGGGCGGGATTCGCTGCTCACCTCGTGGATGGCCATGCTCGTCGACCCCGACCTGGCCCTCGGCGTGTTGCAGACCCTGGCCCGCTTCCAGGGGGAGAAGGTCGACCCTGAAACCGAGGAGGAGCCGGGTCGGATCCTGCACGAGATGCGCTTCGGCTCGGCGGCGTCGCTCTCGCTCAGCGGTGGCCACGTCTACTACGGCACGGCCGATGCCACCCCGCTGTTCGTCATGCTGCTCGGAGAGCTACGCCGGTGGGGCCTGGCCGCCGAGCAGGTCGACCGGTTGCTGCCCCACGTCGACCGGGCAATGGCCTGGATAGCCGACTACGGCGACGCCGACGGTGACGTCTTCGTCGAGTACCACCAGGCCAGCAGCCGGGGCCTGCGCAACCAGGGTTGGAAGGACTCCTGGGATGGCGTGCGCGATGCCCAGGGTGAGCTGGGAAAGGGCCCGATCGCCCTGTGCGAGGTCCAGGGCTACACCTACGCGGCCTACGTCGCTCGGGCCCACTTCGCCGACGAGGCCGGCGACGAGGAGACGTCAGCGACGTACCGGACCCGGGCGGCCCACCTCAAGGAAGCCTTCAACCGTCAGTTCTGGGTCGAGGACAAGCAGTGGTTCGCCATGGCCCTCGACGGCGACAAGCGGCCGCTCGACGCCCTTACCTCCAACATGGGCCACTGCCTGTGGACCGGCATCGTCGATCAGGACAAGGCGGCAGCCGTCGCCCGCCACCTGGCCTCGCCGGCCATGTTCAACGGTTGGGGCATACGCACGCTGGCCACCACGATGGTGGGCTACAACCCCATCAGCTACCACAACGGTTCGGTGTGGCCCCACGACAGCGCCATCGTCGCTGCCGGGCTCATGCGCTACGGCTTCGTGGAGGAGGCCCAGCGGGTGGTGATGGGCCTCTTCGACGCAGCCATCGCGGTGGGGGGACGCTTGCCTGAGCTCTTCGGAGGCCTCGACCGCTCCGAGCTGCCGGTGCCTCTCGGATACCCGGCCTCGTGCTCGCCCCAGGCGTGGGCGGCGGCGTCCCCGCTACTGCTGTTGCGCCTGCTGTTGCGCTTCGACCCGTGGCTGCCCCACGGCAAGCTGTGGTTGTCCCCGGTCGTGCCGGCGGCCATCGGCCGGTTGCGCGTGGGCCACATCCCGCTGGGCGGTGGACGGGTGGCGGTCGAGGTCGACGGCGACGACGTGTCGGTGGAGGGTCTGCCTCCGGGGGTCGAGCTGGTCAGCGAGGCGCGTCAGCCTCTGTCGGCTGAGGTGCCAGGGGGTTCATAGACGGCACCGGCGCCGGCGAATGGGCCCTCTCGGCGAGCAGGGATTCGAACAGGGAGAGGTGGTCGTCGATCATGCGCTCGGTGGAGAAGCGCTCCTCGACGGCCCTCCGGCATGCCCGCCGGTCGAGCTCGTCGACGCGGTGGACGGCGGCGGCCATCTCGTCGCGGTCCTCGCACAGGAACCCGGTGACCCCGTCGTCCACGATCTCGGGGGCGGCGCCCGAGCGGAAGGTCAGCACCGGCGTCCCGCACCCCAGCGCTTCGATCATCACCAGGCCGAACGGCTCGACCCAGCGGATGGGGTTGAGCAGGGCCCGGGCCCGGGCCAGCAGCTCGAACTTCTGATCGCCACCGACCTCCCCGACATATTCGATGTCGCCCCCGAGCAGGGGCTTCACCTGCTCCTCGAAGTACTCGAACTCGAGCGGCTCGCGCATCTTGGCCGCGATCAGCAGGGGAACGCCGGCCTGGCGGGCGACCAGCGCCGCCCGCCGGGCGCCCTTGTCGGGCGCCATGCGCCCGAGGAACAGGAAGTACTCGCCGGGGTCCTCGCCATAGGGGAGCTCGGTCACGTCGATGCCGTGGTGGATGACCCGGGCGATGGGGACCCCCACCGCGTGGGAGGCCTGGGAGCGGGAGATGGCGATGATCGAGACGGCCGGGGCGATGGCCCGGTAGATGTCGAGGAGCTCGCCGTTGAAGGGCCCGTGGTTGGTGGTGACGCTCGTCAGCTGCGGGAAGCGCGCCGCGTAGATGGGGCCGGTCAGGGTGTGGTCATGCACGATGTCGTAGTCCTGCGCCGCTTGGTAGGCGTGGATGACGTGGCGGAGCTCGGGGACCACCGCCCCCATACGCAGGTGCTCGGACCGATCGAGCACGAACTGGCGGGGAACCGGGCAGGTGGAGTCGCCGGTGGTGCACAACAGCACCTCGTGCCCGGCGGCATGGAAGCCTCGGGCCAGCCGGTCGACCACCGTCTCGGTTCCTCCGTAGAGCGGCGGCGGGACCGGCACCCACGGGGGGGCGATGAGGGCGATGCGCATGGAAGCACGGTAGCGCCCCACTCTGCGCCGGGCGGTCCGCCGGTGGTGCTGGCGGTAGCTGGTTAGCATTCGGCTATGAGACGCCGCATCGCCGCATCCGTCGTCCTCGTGATGCTGGCCCTGGTCCTCGGATCGGGTCCGGCCGGGGCCCAGACGACCCGAGAGACCGAGGTGGGGGTCGTCTCCGGCCCGGTGAGCCCGGGCGGCTTCGCCCCGGACTGCAATGACGTGGTCGTCGGGTTCGACGAGGCGACCTCGTTCGTCCTGACCCGTACAGGCGATACCGATGACGTGCTGTCGGTCGGCTACGAGCTGACCGGCTCGGCTGTGGCCGGGGAGCACTACGAAGCCCTTCCTGGTGCGGTCGACTTCGGGGCGGGGGAGTCGAGCGCGACGGTGGAGGTCGAGGTGCTCACCGGCGATCGCACCGACATGGTCGAGCTCACCCTGTCCGTGATCGACGGCGACGGCTACCAGCCCGATGAGGCGGCGAGCGCAACCATCAGCTTCGTCCGGCCACGCGACCCGTCGCTGCCCCCGTCCGAGTGTGGCTTCTTCTTCGAGGGTGGCGATCGGGTCGAGCGCAGTGTCGAGGTCGGAGCTACTCCGGAACGGCTGGTCGTCGAGCAGCTCGTTCCGCCCATCGTCATCGAGGTCCCACCCGACGAGCTCAGCATGCGGGTGACCGGTGGTGCGTTGCCGCCAGGGCTCACTTTGGGCGAGGACGGCCGCTTTGCCGGCACGGCAACGGAGGCGGGTGCATATGAGGCGACCGTCGAGGCCTGCCGCAGGGCCCTCCCGGGGACTTGCGCGACAGTAACGCTGGTCATTGACGTCGTCTCCTCCTCGACAACCTCACCGACCACCACCACCCCGCCGTCGACGGACGATTCCAACTCTAAGCCGTCGACCCGCTCGACCCTGCCCGAGACGGGGACACCCGCTTCCAACACCGGGGGCCTGGGCCTGCTCCTGGTCGGCGTGGGCTTCGGGCTGGTCGTCGTGGCTTCCCTGGCCCAACGCCGCCGGGCGCGCGCAGGATGCGACAACGCCTGAGCTCAGGCCGCGGGTAACGGCTGCGGGGCGGGACGGGGGGCCAGGTGCTCGGCCAGGGCAGCGATGGCCACCACCGCCGGTGACCCGGTGTCGACGTCGTAGGCGGCTTGGCCCAGGTGGTCGGCGTGCTCGATGGCGGGGTCCTCGGGGACGGTGAGCACCTCGGTTCCGCCCATGGCTTCGGTCATGCGGGCCACGTCGTCGGCCCCGGTGCAGCGGTTGGCCACCCCGATGATGCGTCCGACCCCGAGCTCGGTGGCCACCTCTCGGGCCCGGCGGGCGATCTCGACCGACTTGGCGCTGGGCTCGGCCACCACCAGCACCACGTCGTCGGGTCCGGGCTGGGCCCACAGCAGGTCGTTGATGCCCGCCTCCAGGTCGGCCACCACGATGCGGTCGTCGTCACGCAGCTCGCCGAAGAACTGGCGGGTGGTCATGTGCGAGCCGCAGCACAGGCAGGAGTCGGTGGGGCGCTCGATCTTGCCGGTAGCCACCAGGCGCACCCCACCGGGCGCATCGAGGCCGTAACGTTCGAGCAGGTCCTCAGGGTCGGGGGTGGGATCGTTGTGGGTGTGGCCCACGGCGATGAGGGCGTTGAGGATGGGCTCCATTGATTCCACCTGCTCCCGCTTGACGCCGAGGGAGATCCCGAGGTTG
>JALZNY010000335.1 GCA_030857525.1 Actinomycetota bacterium | reverse complement strand
CCGTACGACCGCGCCACGTGGACGCTGAGCACGAGGAGCAAGAACGCGTCGGCCTCGCCGTCGAACCGAGCGCCGAAGGCGCTCGTCGTCCGGGTGGCCCGGGCGATCGGCCCGTCGACCGCGTCGAGCGCCAGCGCGAGCACGGCGAGTGGCACGATGGCTGCCGCGGCCGGCTGGCCGAGCGCGTTGTCCGCCACCAGCGCCGCAAGCGCGCAGGCGAGGGTGGCCCGGGTCAGCGTCACCAGGTCGGCCGGCGCCAGCACCTCGGCACCCATCGCGGCCAGGCCCCGAACCACCGCCGCGCACAGGGCGACGCCGCAGGCCAGCCCGACGACCGCGGGTGCCGCCTCGAGGCCCATGGTCGCCAGGGCGGCGAGCACGACCACCAGCGCGGCGAGGCTCACCGCGAGGGTTCTCCGGATCGGGACCACTGCACCTGCCCATCCCTCAACGCGCACGGGGTTGAAGGGCGTTGTCGGGGACAACGCCCTTGTTGGGGACAACGCGCGTTGTTAGCGTGCGGTTCAACCCGGCGGAGGTGCCATAGTGTCCGAACCGGTCAGGGCGGGCTCCGACTGGCTGGCGCTGCGGGAGCCTGCCGACGCCGCGGCCCGTTCGGTCGAGCTCGTCGAGGAGCTCCTGTCCTTCCTGCCCGAGGGCAGGCTGGTCGTCCACGACCTGGGCTGTGGGACCGGGTCGATGGCCCGCTGGCTGGCACCCCGGTTGGCCGGTCCGCAGCACTGGGTCCTCCACGATCGGGACGCCGCGCTGCTCCACCGCGTCGGTCTAACCCCACCGCCGGTGTCCTCGGACGGTGTGGAGGTGACCGTCGAGACCCGGCGGGGCGACATCACCCGGATGGAGCCGGTGGGGCTGGCCGGTGCCAGCCTGGTCACCGCGTCGGCGTTGCTCGACATGATGACGGCCGAGGAGCTGGGGCGCTTCGTGGACGTGTGTGCGCAGGCGGTCTGCCCGGTCCTGGTCACGCTCAGCGTCGTCGGACGCGTCCAGCTCACCCCCACTGACCCGTTCGACCGGGTGGTGATGAACGCATTCAACGCCCACCAGGGGCGCGACATCAGCGGAGGCCGGCTGTTCGGTTCGGACGCCGCCCGCGCAGCGGTGGCCGGCTTCACTGCTCGTGGTCTCGACGTCACCGTGCGCCCCAGCCCCTGGCGACTCGCCCCGAAGCTGTCCGAGCTGATGGCGGAGTGGTTCACCGGTTGGCTGGGCGCGGCCACGGAACAGCGACCCGACCTGCGGGAGGCAGCGGTTCCCTACGCGCAGCGGCGCCTGGACGAGGCGGCCGATGGATTGTTGTCGGTCACCGTGCACCACGAGGACCTGCTCGCGGTGCCACGATCCCCCAGCCGCCGCAGCCCCGCAGCTGTGTGGACGGCGGCCAACCGCACCAGCTCCACCTCCGCCTATGCCAGCCCTCCGGCCGACACCTCCACGCCCTCGGCCAGCGCGCCCACCACCCGGGCTGATCACCCGGGCCGCCAGGCCTCCAGCAAATTGGCCAAGCGGAACTACTCCCACCCACAGGCGCCGAGCGGCGACATACTCATCTAGCCGCCATCACTGCGTCATTTCGGCTCCCCCTATGTTGTCAACGGGCGATTCCGAGGCGTTGTTTGGCCGTGGTCTTCCGGCGCCCGGGTGGCGGTTGTAGCGTCGGCTGGGCGGGTCCGGGAAGTGGCTGATCCGAAGTGTCGATGAGCGGGACAGGTCGACGGCGCTGGATTCTTGAGACGCCCCGCAGTGCCCTCCCGGACCCGTACTCAGGTCGCTGGTCGCCTCCTGGGTCGCGGTGGTCAGGGTCACTGTCTGGGCATCGAGGAGCTGGCGGTAGACGGCGTCGGAGATCCGTCTCTTGAGGCAGCGCATGGCTTCCATCCGGGTCTTGCCTTGGGCGAGCTTGCGATGCTCCTATTGGCGTCAAGCGGCGGTGAACCATTCTCGGTAGCGGTCTGCGAAGTCGCGATCGTGGATGATGCCCCGCTCGATCCGGCTAACGTGGATTGCACAGGTTCCTAGGGCGGCGGAGGCCTTCGTGAGGGGGAGGTTCTTCGCCTGCCTCATCCGACGGAGGCCATCGATTGTCGCCACAGAATTGGGTTCGCCATGGTGCTCGTAGATCTCTCGGACGATCGCTCGCTTAACGGCGAGTAGGCATCGAGGATCACCTCAAAGCCAACCACCCCGCGGGACTCTGCCCGCGCTTGGTCAACGAGCGGTGTCCAGGCGATCCCGCTCCCGCTTCGGCCCGGACCGCTGAGATTCTTGATGCATAGACGATGCACCACCGCTTGAGTGGTGAGCGGGTAGGTCGCCCTCCGCCGAACATTCCTGGAGGTCACTCCCGGACCGCGCCAACCACACGCGCACTCGAGCTAACGACGTTTCTGATGCATAGGTGGGGATTCTCGGTCTCGAGATCAATTGAGGAACCGCCCCAACCTTACGTTTCCGTAGCTCAGAGGCGGTTTTCCGGTCGGGGCTGACAGTGTCCTGGTTCAGGACATCCCGGACAGGTGTCTCACGACATGCCGGACTGATGTCTCCCGACATCCCGGACTGAGCCGCCGCCCGCCTCCAGCGTGCGGGCATGACAAATACCCGATTGCTGATCACCGCCGTGGTGGTCGAGAACCGTCCTGTCCCTGAAGTCGCCGCCCAGTACGGCGTCTCCA
>JALZNY010000334.1 GCA_030857525.1 Actinomycetota bacterium | reverse complement strand
CGGCAACGTGAGCGCCGAGTCCGTCATCGACCACGTCACGACGCCAGGCGGGACTGGCGGCGGCCAGCCCACCTTCCGATCGGCCAGCACCGCCGATGCCGCGGGCCCCCGCGTCGCCATCCCCACCCCCGAGGGCACGACCGAGGGCGACGTCTTGATCGCCGCCATACGCCAACAGAGCGACGGTGCCAGCGTCACTGCCTCCGACGGGTGGAGCCGTATCCGAGAGGACGGGAAGAAGGCCAGGAGCACGCTGTGGCGGCCTCGCCCAGCTCGCCCAGGGCCACGGCCCCGGTGGCGGCGATGGTCATCAGCGTCCCTACGTTCAGCCGCCCTCGGCGGGCAGCCCGAAGGGTTGCGGGCACGAAGGTGGAGCCTCCGAGCACCAGGGCGCCGGCCAGGGCGACACTCGACGTCAGGCCCAAGTCACCGGTGCCGGCGACGAGGCCGACCGTGAGGAGAAACCCCGAGGCGGCCGCCATCCGCAGCGCTGGCACCTGGTGTAGCCGCTCGGCCTCGGCCTCGTCCCCGCTACGGTCCCTGTCGTCGCCGCAGCACGCGTCACTCATCGGGAGGTCCGCTCACCACGCCACGGCGTCGCACCCGCTGTGGTCGGCGGGCTCGACCTGGAGGGTGGCGTGGTCGATGGCGTAGCGCTCCTGGAGGAGTTGGCGGGCCTGGTCCACGCCCCGTGGCTGTCGGTGCCCACGGCGACCATGAGGTGGGCCGAGGCCGTCTCCATCTCCGAGGTCAACGTCCACACGTGGACATCGTGCACGTCGACCACGCCGTCGAGGGCGGCGAGATCGGCACGGACCGCGGCCATGTCCACATGGGGCGGCGCCGCTTGGATGAGGACGCGCACCGCCTGAGACCCGAGTCGCCCCGTGCGGGGGAGGATGAACAGCCCGATGCCCACGGCCATGGCCGGGTCGACCCAAGTCCACCCCGTGAGCTGGAGGACCACGGCGGCGATGATGACGCCCACCGAGCCCAGCGTGTCGGCGAGCACCTCGAGGTAGGCGCCCTCCACGTTGAGGCTGTCCTTGGACCCCGAGCGCAGCAGGGCGAAGGCGACGAGGTTGACCCCGAGGCCAAGGGTGGCCACCACCAGCATGGGGACGCCCAGCACCTCGGGCGTGTCGCTGAGCCGGCGCAGGGCCTCGACCAGGACGTAGACGGCGACGCCGAACAGCAGCAGGGCGTTGACGAAGGCGGCGAGGATCTCCAGGCGGTAGAGCCCGAAGGTGCGGGAGGCGTCCACCTTGCCCGCTGCCCGATTGGCCAGCTGGATGGCAGCCAACGCCATGCCCAGGCCCAACACGTCGGTGAACATGTGCCCGGCGTCGGACAGCAGGGCCAGGGAGTTAGTGAGCACACCGGCAACGGCCTCCATAACGAAGAAGCTGCCGATGAGCCCGAAGGAGATGAGGAGGCGGCGCTGATGTCGAGCGCCGGCCCGCAAGGCTCCTGATCCGTGGTCGTGCCCGGCACTCACTGCGGACCTTCCTCGCGGCCTTGGACCATCAGGCCTGGCGGTGGGCCAGGTGCTCCCGGGACACGTCGAGCAGGAGCCGGACGTGGGCATCGTCGAGGCGGTAGTAGATGATCCGCCCCTCCCGGCGGTTGCGGACGATGCCCGCAGTGCGAAGGAGCCGAAGGGCATGCGACACCGATGTCTCGGCGACGGCCACGGTGGCGGCAAGGTCGCAAACGCAAAGCTCGCCCGCCTCGAGCAGTGCGTAGAGGATGCGGGCCCGGGTGGGGTCGGCCAGCAGCTTGAAGACCTCGCTGAGCTGGCCCGCCTCCTCCAGACTCGGCAGCTGGCCACGAGTGGACTCCACCTTCTCGGGATGCACGCAGCGCGCCGGGCAAGCATCGAGACCGACGACGTCGGCTCTCCCGGGGCCTATCCTTCTCATCTGCACACCTGTGAAGATATGCTGTGTCGGGCGTCCTGACAACCAGCGCTGACCGAAACCAGGGAGACGGGGTGCCGAGCACCTCAGACTGCCGAGATGATCCCAGCCATGAAGGGGTGGATGCCACCCCATCGGGATGGTATGCAGGAGAAATTTTCTACGTCATGACGGCCTGGTCCCTCGGCTCCGCATATGACTCGACACGGACTGACTCATGGGCTCGCCCAGCCCTCGCTTGAAGTCGCTACCGTGGCCACGGCGTGAAGAAGATCCTCCTCGTAGCCTTGGTAGTGCTGCTGGTGGTCATCGGCCTGCCCGTGATGATGCCGGGCATGGGTGTGGCACATTGCGACGACTGCGCACCGACGGTCGCTGCCGGTGCGCTGTGCCTGCTCGCGGTGCTGGGGGGCGTGGCGTCGCTGGTGCTACTCGCCTCAGGGTCCTTGCGGCTGCGGGGCAGGCTCACGCGCACTCTCTTGCGGACCACGCTCTTAGACCGACCTCCTCAGCTGGCCTAGCGGGCTCTCGCCCGCTGCCCCTCGGGTGGCGCTTCGCGCCGTCCCGACCCGGCCCAGCCGGAATCCCTCCGTTCGTGGACCCCCGATCGTGCCGCTTCCCGGCTTGGGCGCGGCGCGAATGGATCCCCGTCCACCACTCGTGGACACCGGTGGCCCGCGGTTCGCCCCCAGCCTCTCTCACCCACAAGGAGCATCTCGTGACCAAGAAGAACCCACCCTCTCTCCCCCAGGGGAGAGGGGCCAAGCCGTTCCTCCTCGTCGGCGCCGTCCTCGCC
>JALZNY010000333.1 GCA_030857525.1 Actinomycetota bacterium | reverse complement strand
AGGCGACGATGCCGGTCAGGACCGAGAACCCGCTGAGCGACGCGGCCACGGTCGCCAGCTGCAGCGGGCGGGTGATTGGGCTGATGTCACCGATTCCCAGCGTGCTGACCGACGCCGCGCTGTAGTAGAGGGCGTCGAGGAAGCCCAACGCACCCATCTCCGGTTCCGCTCGGAAGGAGTCGTCGAGGAAGGGCCAGACGACCAGGGCGAACCCGATCACCAGGGACGCCACCCAGGCCACGAACGTGAGGATCATCATGAGGGGTCCCGCCAGGGCCATCACCCGTCTCCGCTGGTGGCGCCGCCGGTCACCGGCCACCACCAGACGCCAGACCCCTCGCTGCACGTTGCGGGCCAGGGGGCCGTCGATGTCGGGGTGGAGCGCCGTGAGCGCCAGGTCGACCAGGGACAGCACCATCAGGAGGCTGCCGACGGCCACCGATCCCCACCCGGCCGCGTCCATCGGCCTGTTCTACCCGGGATACGGTTGCCCGCAGTGCTCACTGTCGTCGCGTCGGACGGATCGACGTGACGTGGCTCCGTTGGGCGCTGGTGACGGCAGTGGCTCTACCGGTGCTGCTAGTCGCCCTCCTGGTGGTCGAGGGCGTGGTGGCCCGGCGGGGACAGGTGCTCGAGCGGCCGCCCCTCGAGCTCGACGCTCGGGTGGGATCGACGTCAGGGACCGTCGTCTGGGTAGGGGACTCGACCGCGGCGGGCGTGGGTGCATCGAGCGCAGCGACGGCGTTGCCGACGGTGGTGGCCGAGGGCGGCACCGGCGACCGGGAGCTGTCGGTGCTCGCCCGCAGCGGCGCGTCCGTGGCCGACGTGGTCGCCCACCAGCTCCCGGCGGTGGCCGGGACCGATCCCGACGTGGTGTTCGTCTCGGTGGGAGCCAACGACGTGACGCATCTCACGTCTTTGTCCGACTTCGAGCGGGACTACCGGCGGTTGGTGGCCGGACTGCCCGAAACGGCGCAGGTCGTGCTGCTGGGCGTGCCCGACATGGGGGCCGTTCCCCGGTTCGCCCAGCCCCTGCGGGCCGTGGCCGGCTTGCGGGGCGGCCAGCTCGACGACGTGGTGCAGGAGGCGGCCACCGAGACCGGCGCCGCCTACGTCGACATCGCCGGGGAGACGGGACCGGAGATGCGCTCGGATCCCGAGCGCTTCTTCGCCGCTGACCGCTACCACCCGTCCGACGCCGGCTACGAGCTGTGGGCTGATGCCGTCCTCGACGTTCTCCCCCCCGACGATGCTGTCCGGGTGAGGCTGGCCGGATGAGGTTCGAGCGGTGAGCGTCGACGACGTGGCCGCTCGGGGGTTCGGGTCGGCCGGCGACGCCTACGAGCGGGGGCGCCCGTCGTACCCAGCCGAGGCGGTGACCTGCCTCATCGACGAGCTGTCCACGGCTCCGGGGTCCACGGTGGTCGAGGTGGCCGCGGGCACCGGCAAGCTCACCCGCCTGCTCACGCCCAGCGGGGCCCGGGTCGTGGCGGTGGAGCCGGTGGCGGGGATGCGCCGGGTGCTGGTGGACAAGGTGCCGGGCGTGGACGTGGTGGCGGGCACGGCCGAAGCCCTGCCCCTGGCGTCAGGCTCGGCCGACGCCGTGGTGGTGGCCCAGGCCTTCCACTGGTTCGCTGTGCCCGAGGCCCTGGCCGAGATGGCCCGGGTGCTACGGCCCGGCGGTGGTTTCGGCCTGGTGTGGAACGACCGGGACGACTCGGTGCCCTGGGTGGCCGAGCTGTCGGCGCTCATCCAGTGGGACGACCGACCGGTGCCCAGCTACCACCAGGTCGACTGGACTGCCGCCGTGGAGCAGGCGGGCGCGTTCGGCCCGCTCGAACACCGGCAGTTCCACCTGGAGCAGCAGCTTGACGTGGACACCCTCGTCGACCGGGTGCTCTCCACCAGCTACCTCGCGTCCCGTCCGGCCACCGAGCAGGACAAGCTGGCGACACAGGTCCGGCGCCTGGTGGCCGACATGCCCGACCGCTTCGTCCTGCCCTACCGGACCGACGTCTACTGGTGCCACCGCCGCTGAGCGTCCTGCGGTCCGGGCCCGTCGTCCCGGCGTCCCTGGCACCCCGGGACGGGGTCAGCCGGTGACCAGGGCCAGGACCTGCGCTCGGCTGGAGGTGCCGTCGTGGATCAACTCGCCGTCGCGCAGGCCCAGGCAGCGGCCGGCCTCGTCGGCCAGATCGAGCTGGTGGGTCGACACCAGGGCGCAGGCGCCGTCGGCCACGGCGCCGACCAGCAGCTCGACCAGCGTCACCTGGCTGGGAGCGTCCAGGCCGACGAAGGGCTCGTCGACCAACAGGAGGTCGAACGGGCGGATCAGGGCCAGGGCCAGGGAGACCTTCTGGCGCATGCCCCGGCTGAAGCGCGAGGGGAGGTCATCCGCCCGCTCCTCCAGGTCGAGTCGCCCCAGCAGGAACTGGCCCCGCTCCAGCCAGTCGTCCACCCCGTGGAGGCGGGCGACGTACTCCAGGTGCTCACGCACGCTGAGGTCGTCGTAGAGCACCGGGGTGTCGGGCAGGTACGACGTGGCCGCCCGGGCGTCGAGCGAGCCGGCGGGCTCACCTACCACCGCCACCTCACCCTCGGTGGGCTCGAGCAGGCCGGCGCACAGCCCGATCAGCGTCGACTTGCCCGCCCCGTTGGGGCCGACCAGCACCACCAGCTCCCCGGTGCCGAGGCTGAGGTCGACGGGCTGTAGGCCGAAG
>JALZNY010000332.1 GCA_030857525.1 Actinomycetota bacterium | reverse complement strand
CCGTCACGGGGAGATCACGGCGCCACTCGGCCATGGCCCGCAGGACCAGCACGGCCACCACGGCGACGGAGGCGGCGCTGACGGTGGCGCCCAGGAGCCCGGCCGCCCCGGAGATGGTGACGCAGCCCTCGTTGGCGGGTCCTTCGCCGGTCTCGTCGCCAGCCGGGGAGGCGGCGGGGGCCGCACCGCCCTGCGGAGGTGCGGGCAGGACCACCTGGGCCCGACCGTCGTCGCGGCCGCACTGGAGATCGGTGATGGCGTAGGCGATGAGCCCGCCGCAGACG
Organism: Actinomycetota bacterium; assembly: GCA_030857525.1. Lineage (GTDB taxonomy): Bacteria > Actinomycetota > Acidimicrobiia > Acidimicrobiales > CADCSY01 > JADDRA01. The sequence goes on along the minus strand of JALZNY010000332.1, from coordinate 2,437 downwards.
CCCCCCACGATGATGGCCAGGAAGGCCAGAGCACGGGCGGTCACCGAGGGGAGTGCGGTGGGGGCGTAGGGCCGCGCCACGGGACGCGTTTCGGGCATCGGCCCATGGTAGGAGGCTGCGGTGGGGTGGAAGCTGGCCGATGCCCCGGTCCACACCCGGATCATGCCGAAACAATGCGCTGGTCGCGTTGTCGACGACGGGATGGTGCGCGAAGATAGCGGGTAGATTCGGGCTCCCGAGGGAACCGGGTCGACCGGTTTCGAGACGAACGTCAGGACCTAGCACGGAGGACAGGTAGGGCGTGCCGCTTTCCGAGAACGAACAGCGCATCCTCCAGGAGATCGAGCAGCAGCTCTACGACTCCGACAAGGAGCTGGCCCATCGGGTCAGCTCCACCACGATCTACCGCCATGCGGGTCGCAACCTCAAGTGGGCGGGCCTGGGTTTCGTCGCCGGCCTCATCCTCATGGTCCTGACCGTCCAGACCCTCCCCCTCGCCTTCGCCGGGTTCCTGGTCATGCTCGGCTCCGGGATCGTCTTCCAGACCAACCTCCGCAAGATGGGCCGGGCCGGCTGGCGCCAGTGGACCGAGTCGGTGGGCACCTCAGGTGTCCGCGACTACTTCGGCACCGCCTCGCAGCGGATGAAGGAGCGCTTCAAGAAAGAGGAGTAGCGCCCCCGCCGGCCGTGGCCGCACAGCAGGCCGCCGACACGCGAGTGAGGGGCGCCCTGACGGACGCCCCTCACTCGGTTGCGGGTGCTGATCGGGATCAGCGACCGCTACGGCCGCGGGCCCCTGCGGACACCTGGGCGTCGTCCTCGCTCTCGTCGTCCTCGCTCTCGTCGCTGTCGTCGTCCTCGCTCTCGTCACCGGCGTTCGCCTGGCCCTTGGCCCGGGCCTCGGCCGCGATCTGCTGGCCGTCGACGCCACGCTCGCCGTCCTCGCCCCGTGCATCGGCGCTCACCCGGGCTCCGAAGTTGTCCTGGGGCTGGCTGTCCTCGCCATCCCCATCGTCGTCGACCTCGCCATCGTCGACCAGGCCGTCGTCGACCTCGCCATCGTCGACCAGGCCGTCGTCGACCTCGCCATCGTCGACCAAGCCATCGTCCGCGCCACCGACCAGGTCATCGACCGGCTCGAGGTCGACCTCGGGAAGCACCTCAGCGCCGTCGTCGACCACGGGGAGCTCGATGCTCTCGTCGGCGTCGACCACCTCGGTCACCTCGGGTGCATCGGTCTCGCCGCTGTCGGTCTGGGCCGCGGCAACTCCGAGGCCACCTGCCACCAGGGCACCGGCGACTCCCGCGGCGGCGGCCTTGGCGGTGATAGCTCCCAGCAAACTGCTCAGCGAACTCATCATGGCGTCTTCTCCTTGGGGGGTTGGTTGGGCTTGTGGAGCGGTGAACGCCCTCAGCGCTCGTAGGGGTACGGGCTGTGAGGAGGCGCCTCGGGGGCGAGAGCAGGGCGAAACCTCTCGCCGCCGCCAGCGGCACTGCCCGGGGCGCCGTCGCCAGCGCCGGGGGTGATGGTGTCGTCCTCCTCGTCCGGGCGACCGATGCCCTCACCCGGAACCTGCTCCGGCCGGCCTGGTCCGGGGCGGCCCGGTGCCCCGGGCGCAGCCGGTGCCGGCAGGTCGTCCGGTCGTCGCTGTCCATCCCCGCCCTTGGCGCCGGCGCCGGGGGCCCTGTTGGCCCCGCCGGCACCTCGGTCCCCTTCCACGGTGGTATCGCCGGGGCGGGGTGGGGCGCCGATCGGCGGCGGCGCTGTTTCTGGTTCCTCTGCCGTCGGCCTCGTGCCGGTCGCCGGCGGGTCGAGTTCGTCCCCGGCGTCCCCGGGGACGGCATCCCGATCATCGGCGGCCGGCGCGGGCGGGACGTCGTCAGTGGGGACCGGCTCCGGCAACTCGATGCCGAGGGCATCGGCCGTCTCATCGAAGGCCGACTGCGCCGGTCCGGGCAACGCCCCGGCGGCGCCGGTGCCCAGGAAGGTGAGGCTCGCCACCGCTGCCCCCAGGCCCACCCGGAGCCACCGCGCCTCGAGCCGCCCGTCCAGACGTCGCCAGCGTCCAGCCACCTCGGTCCGGGGGAGTGGGTCGGCCCGAGGTCGTTCGACGGGAGGAGCCAGCGCACCGAGCCCCGTGGTCAACACCGCCGAGAGCCGGGGGCCGACCTCGGGCGGAGGTCCCTGCGCGTAGGCGCAGCGCACCGCGTCGACGAAAGCCCGTAAGCCGTCGTCACCGCCGAGGTCGAGCTCGTCCTGCCTACCGTTGCTCATCGTTGCCGTAAACGTCGCGAGAGCCAGGAAGGGTACGAGCAGCCTGGTCGATGCTTTCGCCGCCGGTCCCGGTCAGGCGGCGGCGCAGGGCGGCCAGGCCCCGGCGCTGCAGCTGCTTGACCGCGCCGGGCGCCTTGCCCAACGCCTGGGCTATCTGCTCCA
>JALZNY010000331.1 GCA_030857525.1 Actinomycetota bacterium | reverse complement strand
CATCCGGGGCGGGCGGCGGGACGGGCGGGCCGGGCGTGCCGGGAGCGTCCGGCTGCGGCCCTCGAGGCAGGGCCGGGGACGGTGGCGGCCGGCTCGGGTTGGCAGGGTTCTGGCCCTGGCCGCCACCGGGTACTGCCGAGGTGGCAGGGACCGTCGCCGGGAGGGTGCTGACGGTGGACGACGTGGTGGTCCCCTGGGCGCCCGACTCCACCTCGCTCACCACGTCGTCGTGGGCGAGGACCCGCGCCGGGCGGTCGGTCACGTCGGCGGCGACGACCGATGTCGCCGTCCAGACCACGGCCGTCGACCCCACCGTGGCGAGAAGCCACAGCCCGACGGCGAACAACCGGGTCAGGGGCACGTCGCCCAGGATGCCGCCGCCACACCTCACCGAGGGCTAAGGGCGGCCTAAATCCACCAGGGACGGGGCCTCACCGGTCGCGCCAGGCCACGTAGGCGGCCAGCTCGGTGAGGGCCACCTTGGCCTCCTCGGTCAGCGGCGCCCCCTTGATCGCCTCGACGGCCTCGGCCGTCAGTCGCTCGATGGCTCGCTCGATCTCGTCCCGGGCGCCGGTGGCCACCAGCACCTCTTGGACCTCGCCCACCTCTTCGGGGGTCAGGCCGGGGTCGCCCGTGCGCCGCAGCCGGCGTGCGCCGGCCCCGGTGGCACGCTGGGTGGCGATGGCCATGAGGGGAGTGGGCTTGCCTTCCCGCAGGTCGTCGCCCACCGGCTTGCCGGTGGCGGCCGAGTCCCCGAAGGCACCCAGCAGGTCGTCGCGCAGCTGGAAGGCCTCACCCAGGGGCAGGCCGTAGAACGACAGGGGGCCGGCCAGGTCGTCCAGGCGCCCGGCCAGGGCGGCGCCCACGTGCAGGGGTCGCTCCACGGTGTACTTGCCCGACTTGTAGGAGGCGATGCGGCGGGCGGTGGCCAGGTTGACCTGGCCCCGCACGGTGCCCACCACGTCGAGGTACTGGCCGATGTTGAGCTCGATGCGCAGCTCGTCGTAGACGGCCCGGGCCGCGGGCGGGGCGGCGGCGATGAGGATGTCGGCATAGACGAAGGCCAGGTCGCCCACCAGGATGGCCACCCCCTCGCCGAAGCGACGGGGCTCGCCCCGCCACCCCGCCTCCTGATGGCGGGACGCAAAGGTCACGTGCGCGGTGGGACGTCCCCGGCGCTGATCGGATCCGTCCATGACGTCGTCGTGCACCAGGGCGAAGGCATGCAGCAGCTCGAAGGCAGCCCCGACGTCGACCACCATGGAGTCGTCGCCGTCGCCCCCGGCGCCCACGTAGGCCCAGTGGCAGAACGCGGGCCGCAGCCGCTTGCCGCCGGCGTCGACCAGCCCGGCCAGGCAGTCGATCAGCTCCCCCAGATCGGGGTCGATCGCCGACCAACGGGCCCGCTCGGCGTCGAGCAGGGTGCGCACGCGCACCTCGGCTCGCCCGGCGATGTCGAGCAGGCTGGACGGGGCGGAGGCGCCGGAAGGCTCGACCGGAGGCACGATCGGGTCATGGTAGGGGCTGACCCTGGGGGCGAGGGCAGCGGTCAGCAGTCCGCCATTCGTCCGCTCCCACGCTCAGCTCGCCTGGCGTGCGCCGGATGGTGCGAGTCACCGGGGCGATCGTCACCCGCTGCATGACGTGATTGGCCTGGTCCCGGCTCACGACCAAGACCGGGCGGCCCTTCTCGTTGGGCGTCTCCAGCCACCACAGGTCTCCTTGCGCCACCGCTCCACGCCCTACCACCACGGCTCCCAAGGCTCCTCTTCGGTCAGACGGGAGTCGGTCTGCTCGGCCCGGCTGAGCTCGTCGGCAGTCTCCGGATGGTCGAGATAGCCCTGTCGGTAGGCAGCGCTGGCTTGGAGACGGGCGGCGTCGGCCAACCGTCGAGCCACTGAGTCGCGCCAGCAGCCCATCAGCTCAGTGTCGGCGGCGAGTATCACAGTCCGCCGGCGGGCGCCGCTACCGTCGATCATCGTGCCCCGGAGCGTGGAGGTAGAGGCGGTGATCTTCGACTGGGGCGGGACCCTGGCCGAGTTCGTGCCCCTGGAGATGACCGACGTGTGGACCCTCGCCGCCGGCCACCTCGCCCCGGGGCGGGAGGCCGAGGTGGCCGCTCGCCTGTGCGCGGTGGAGGCCCGTTTCTGGGCTCGTACCGCCGGCGCCTGCCGTTCGGCCACATTGGCTGACCTGGTGGCGGAGGCCTCGACCGAGCTGGGCCTCGACGTGGCCGAGGCGGTGCTGGAGGAGGCGGCCCTGCACCACCTCGACGCCTGGACCCCCCACATCCGCCACTTCCCCGATGCCGCCGACACCCTGGCCCGACTCGACGGGTCGGGCCTGCGCCTGGGATTGCTCTCGAACACGCACTGGCCCCGGGCCTTCCACGAGCGCTTCTTGGCCCGCGACGGCCTGGAGACCTCCCTACGGGCTCGCCTCTACACCAGCGAGATGACGCATCTCAAGCCCCACCCCTCGGTGTTCCGGGCCGCCCTCGATGCGCTGGAGATCGACGATCCCACGGCGGCGGCCTTCGTCGGCGACCGCCCCTACGACGACATCTGGGGGGCCCAGCAGGCCGGCCTGCGCACGGTGCTGGTGGCCAACGACCACGCCCCGCCCTGGGACGTCAGCCCCGACGCCACCATCACCACCCTGGCCGACCTCCCGGCAGTCGTCGAGACCTGGCGCTGAGCGCTCGTGCCCCCCTGGTTCTGATAC
>JALZNY010000330.1 GCA_030857525.1 Actinomycetota bacterium | reverse complement strand
GGCCACCACCGAGGCGCCGGGTTGTGGCGGCGGCCGAGTCGGCTTCGGGACCCGCAACGACAGCGCCCGCTTCGACGATCTGACGGTGCGTTAGGCCGGAGCGCCGGTCAGGTCGTGGCCCCGGCGTAGCGGCGCCGGTTGATGAGGCGGCGCAGGTCGTCCTCCAAGGCCATGCCGCCCTGGGCCTTGCGCCGGAACCACCGCATCCCGTCGGATACCTGGATGGGGGAGCGTGCCAGGCGGTACGGGTCACTGCCGTAGCGGTTGGCCCGGGTGCCGGCGATGGCCGCCGAGGCAAAGCGGGCCCGTACCGCCTCCTGCGCCGCAGGCGACCCGAGGAGTGCCTTGGGGTAGGCGAAGTGGCGAGGCGTGGCTCCCAGGCGGTCCTCGATGAGGCCGATCGAGCGGTCGAGCTCGGTCGCCACCTCGACGGGATCGGCCCGGTCGAGCAGGACGTGGCTGTGGGTGTGGGAGCCGACGGTGACGAGCCCGCCGGCCGTGGCGTCGCTCAGCGCCTTCCACGACAAGGGGGTGGCGCCCGGGCAGAAGGGGCGGCCGGACTCCACCGGCTCGGTGGCCAGGTACAGCGTGACCGCCAGCCCCAGGCGTTCGAGCACGGGGACGGCCAGCTCAGCGAAGTCGCCCGTCCCGTCGTCGAAGGTGATGGCCACCCGAGGCGGCCCCGGAGGCGCGGCCGACGAGGCCAGCAGCGTCACGGCCTCGTCGAGGCTGACGACTGATCCAGCGGCCGCCAGCTCCTCCATCTGGTCGACGAAGAGCCCGAGGGGCAGGTCGACGGCCGAGGAGGAGGTGGCCCCCACCCGGTGGTAGAGCAGCACCATCAGGCCGCCACCGGTTCCCCGGACAGGGTCGGCGGCGGCAGCGGCGTACTTCACCAGGCGGGAAGCGGTGGCTACGAGCACGGGTCCTCCCATGATGGTCATCCTGGCAGTTTGCATCGTGACAGTGTGGCGGGCACCAAACGTCTCGCGCTACGGGGTGTCGTTCCGCCGTCTCGTCCGAGCGAGTGGGCCCGGCTGTCGAGCGGAACGGGTGCGATGAGTAGGATCGGCCCCCGTGGTCGAACCCGACACCCTTCGCGGGCGCCAGATGGCCCGACTCTTGAACCTGGCGGTCCGGTACCGGCCCTTCGTGCAGGCGAGCATGGACGCCGTGGCCTGGGCGCTCGCCCTGGTGTTCGCCGCCATCGTCCGCTACGACTTCGACGTGGCCGCGGTGGAGCTGCGGGGTTGGCTGACCCTGGCCGTGGTGGCGGCGTTCGTGCAGTTCGGGGTGGGCCTGAGCTGCGGGCTCTACACCGGTAGGTTCCGATTCGGGAGCTTCGACGAGGTGGCGGGCTTGATGGTGGCCACCGTCGGGGTCACGGTGGTGCTCTTCGGGCTCAACATGTGGGTGCCCGGGAACAACCTCGTGCCCCGCAGCGCGGTGGTCGCCGGTGGCGTCACCGCCGGATTGCTGATGGGCGGGATCCGCTACCTGTGGCGGATGACCCTGGAGCGCAAGCGTCGTCCACGGGGCGAAGGCTGCGAGCGGATCCTGGTCTTCGGCGCTGGCGACGGCGGGGTGCAAGTGATCAGCGCCATGCTGGCCGACCCCGAGAGCCCCTACCTCCCGGTGGCCCTGCTCGACGACGATCCGGCCGCCCGCAACCTGCGCATCAAGGGGGTCCGGGTGGTGGGCACCCGGGCCCGGCTCGCCGAGGCCGCCGCGGAGCACGGAGCTCGGTCGTTGCTGATCGCCATCCCCACCGCCTCGGCCGAGCTGGTGAGCGAGCTCACCGACCAGGCGCTAGCCGCCGATCTCACCGTGAAGGTGCTGCCCCCGGTCAAGGAGCTCTTCGGGGGCGACGTCGGTGTGGCCGACATCCGGGCCGTCACCGAGGCCGATCTGCTTGGGCGCCACGAGATCGCCATCGACCTCCCGAGCATCGCCGGCTACCTCACCGGGCGCCGGGTCCTCGTCACCGGCGCCGGCGGCTCCATCGGCTCTGAGCTGTGCCGCCAGGTGCAGCGCCTGGGTCCGGCCGAGCTCATCATGGTCGACCGCGACGAGTCCGCCCTGCACGGCGTGCAGCTCTCCATCACCGGCCGGGCCCTGCTCGACACGCCCGACCTGGTGCTGCTCGACATCCGTGACCAGGCCCGCCTGACTCGCCTGTTCGCCGAGCGCCGGCCCGAGGTGGTGTTCCACGCCGCCGCCCTCAAGCACCAGCCCCTGTTGGAGAACCACCCGGGCGAGGCGGTCAAGACCAACGTGTGGGGGACCCTGGCGGTCCTCGAGGCCGCGGCCGACGCCGGCGTGAGCCGGTTCGTCAACGTCTCCACCGACAAGGCGGCGGATCCCTGCAGCGTGTTGGGCTACTCCAAGCGCATCGCCGAGCGCCTGACCGCCCACGTCGCCACCCAGTCCGAGGGCGTGTTCTTGAGCGTGCGCTTCGGCAACGTGTTGGGCAGCCGGGGCTCCATGCTCGGCACCTTCCACGCCCAGATCGACGCCGGCGGGCCCATCACCGTCACCCACCCCGAGGTCACCCGCTACTTCATGACCGTGGAGGAGGCGGTACAGCTCGTGATCCAGGCCGGCGCCATCGGGCGCGACGGCGAGGCGCTGGTGCTCGACATGGGCCAGCCCGTCGCCATCGCCGACGTGGCCCGGCGCCTGGCCGATCTGGCCGAGAGCCCGGTCGAGATCATCTACACCGGTTT
>JALZNY010000329.1 GCA_030857525.1 Actinomycetota bacterium | reverse complement strand
GCCTCGGCGTCGGTGGCGATGTGACCACCACCGGCGAAGGCCTGGTCGACTTCGAGAGCCAGTCAGGGAACCTGACCCTGCAGCTCCCGTCCATCGGTCAAGCCTCGCCCGGCGACGTGGAGCTGGCCTACGAAGGGACCGTCCTCTACTACCGGGCATCGTCGCTCTTCCCCGACGCCCCCACGCCCTGGGTGTCCATCGACATCGCCCGGGTGAGCGAGGCGGTGACGGGGACCGACCTCGGCCAGCTGAACCAGGGCGCCAGCAACGATCCGTCCAACACCCTGGCCCTGCTCAGCGGCGTGGCCGACGACGTCGAAGAGGTGGGCACCGAGGAGATCCGCGGGGAGGACACCACCCACTACCGGGCCACCGTCGACATCCGCCGGGCCCTCGAGCAACAGGGTGCCGTCGCCGACCGTGAGCAGTTCGAGACGTTCCTGGACCAGTTCGGGTCCGAGACCATTCCGGTGGAGGTGTGGCTGGACGACGAGGGCCGGGCTCGCCGCACGCGCTACGACCAGCCGCTGCCCGAGACCCCGGGTACACCCATCCCCGCCGGCGCCGCTGTGTCGTCGACCATCGAGCTCTACGACTTCGGCACGGACGCCCCGGTGGAGATCCCGCCGCCGAGCGACGTCACCGATCTCACCGAGGCCACCGCCGACGCGACCGAGGACCTGACCACCAGCACCACCGTCTGACCCGGGTGGGGCAGTAGCCGGCCCCCCACGGGCCTTGCCCCCTACCGCGAAATTCCGCCCGGAGGAGGGGCCTTCAGCGGTAGCTTGAACGGTCCCCTGGTGATCGGATAGCGATCGGCGATGCGTTCGAGCGCGCTATGGCGCCTGAAGCCGTACCTGCGGCCCCACTACGGCCGCCTGGCCCTGATGACGACCGTCGCCGGCGCCGGGCTGGGAGCGGCCACCCTGGTCCCGCTGGTGGTCAAGGCCGTGATCGACGGCCCGGTGGCGCGAGGTGAGCGCAACGGCATCTGGCTGCTGGCCCTGGCCGCCTTGGCCCTCGGCCTGTTCGAGAGCATCGCCGCTTTCACCCGGCGCTACACCTCGGGCAACCTGGCCATCGGGCTGGAGACGGCGCTGCGCAGCGACCTCTACGCCCACCTCCAGCGCCAACCCGTGGCCTTCCACGACCGCTGGCAGTCGGGCCAGCTCCTGAGCAGGGCTCTGACCGACGTCAAGGTGATCCGGCGCTTCTTCGGATTCGGGCTCGTGTTCCTCGTGGTCAACCTCTTCACCTTCTCGTTGGTCCTGGTCCTCATGGTCCGACTCGAGCCCCTGCTGGCCGGCATCACCGCCCTGTCCGCCGTTCCGCTGGTGATCCTGTCCCGCCGCTTCGAGCGGGAGTACCTGGTCGTATCGCGCCAGGTGCAAGACCGCGACGGTGACCTCGCCACGATCGTGGAGGAGTCGGCCGTGGGCATCCGGGTGATCAAGGCCTTCGGGCGCCGCCGCCTGATGGGCCGGCGCTTCGGCGACCAGGCCGGGCTGCTCTACCAGTCGAGCATGCATCAGGTCCGACTGCGGGCCCGCTTCTGGGCCCTGATCGACATGATCCCCAACCTGACCATGGCCGCGGTCCTGCTCTTCGGCGCCTTGGCCGTCGGACGGGGCGCGCTGACGCTGGGTGGTCTGGTGGCCTTCGTGGCGCTGCTGGTCCTGCTCGTGTGGCCCATCGAGTCCCTGGGCGAGATCCTGGCCATGGCCGAGGAGGCCACGTCGGCGGCGGACCGCATCTTCGAGGTGTTCGACACCGAGCCGGGGGTCCACGATCGTCCTGGTGCCGTCGTGCTGCCGGAGGCCAAGGGGAGGATCCGCTTCGAGGGTGTCGGGTTCTCCTACGACGGCGGCGAGCCGGTCCTGAGCGACATCGACCTCGACGTCGCACCGGGCGAGACGTTGGCTCTGGTGGGTATGACCGGATCGGGCAAGACCACCCTGGTCTCGCTCCTGGCCCGGCTCTACGACGTGACGCAGGGCCAGGTGACGCTCGACGGACACGACGTGCGCGATCTGACCCTCTCGTCCCTGCGCAGCCACGTCGGCGTGGCCTTCGAGGACCCGATCCTTTTCTCGGCCAGCGTGCGGGAGAACGTGCTGCTCGGCGCCCCCCACGCCACCGACGACGACATCGAGGCGGCGCTGGACACCGCCCAGGCCGGCTTCGTCCACGAGTTGCCCTGGGGCCTCGACACCCGGGTGGGCGAGCAGGGCCTGTCCCTCTCCGGCGGCCAGCGCCAGCGCCTCGCCCTGGCTCGCGCTCTCATCGCTCGTCCCCGCGTCCTCGTCCTCGACGACCCACTTTCGGCCCTCGACGTGCACACCGAGGCCCTGGTCGAGCGCCGGCTGCGCCGGGAGCTGGCCGACATCACCACCCTGCTGGTCGTGCACCGTCCTTCCACCCTGGCCCTGGCCGACCGCGTGGCCTTCCTCCACCAAGGCGGCATCGCCGCGGTCGGCACTCACTCCGACCTGCTCGACCGCGTTCCCGCCTACCGGGAGATCCTGTCCCAAGAGGTCGAGGAGCTGGCCTCATGAGGTCGTGGCACGAGGACACCGCAGTGAGGACACCGCTGTGAGTGTGGTCACGCCCGACGCCTGGCGGGGGGTCGCCGCCGAGTCGGCCGAGGAGGTGCCCGCCGGGCTCCGGGGCTTCCTACGCGGCCGCAGCCGGTCTCTGCTCTCGTCGCTGTTGCGACCCCATCGC
>JALZNY010000328.1 GCA_030857525.1 Actinomycetota bacterium | reverse complement strand
ACGGCGACGCCTGATCCACCGCCGGTGAGCCACCTGCACCCGCCCGTCACCGCCGTACGTGCCGCCGTGGAGCGGGCCTTGGCCGAGGACCTCGAGCCCCTGGGCGATCTCACCGCCGGGCTGCTCCCCGCCGAGGCGCACACTCGAGCGGCCATCGTGGCCCGCTCCGAGGGTGTGGTCGCCGGCCGGCGCTGCGCCGAGGAGACCTTTGTCCGGGTCGATGCGGGCGTAGCCGTCACCTGGCTGCTCGACGAAGGCAGCGCCGTCACCGCCGGCGCCGTGGTGGCGGAGGTCGAAGGCCCCTTGGCCTCGATCCTCACCGCCGAGCGCACCGCCCTTAACTTCCTGTGTCACCTGTCGGGAGTCGCCACCCTGACCCGAGCCTTCGTCGACGCGGCTGCGGTCGGGGGAGCAGCTCGGATCTGGGACACCCGCAAGACCACGCCGGGACTACGGGCGCTGGAGAAGGCGGCGGTGCGGGCCGGCGGGGGAGCCAACCACCGGGGCAACCTCAGCGAATGGGTCCTGCTCAAGGACAACCACCTGGCGGGTATGGCCATCTCCGAGGCCGTGGCCGAGGCCCGACGCCGCTGGCCCGGGCGGACGGTCGAGGTGGAGGCCGACCGCCTCGACCAGGTGACCGAGGCCATCGCCGCCGGCGCCGACCTCGTCCTGGTCGACAACATGTCACCCGACGAGGTGCGCGCCTGCGTGGCTGCGCGGGGCGAGTCCCGGCGACCGCTCCTGGAGGTCTCCGGCGGCGTCACCCTGGAGACGGTGGCCGCCTACGCCGCGACCGGCGCCGATCTGATCTCCGTCGGCGCCCTCACCCACTCCGCCCCCGCCCTCGACCTCGGGCTCGACGTCGATGCCGACCTGGGCACCCCCTGATGCTCCTCGCCGTCGACGTGGGCAACACCGAGACCGTGGTCGGCCTCTTCGAACCCACCCCCGGCGGCGCCGCCGGCCACGACCTCCTCGACCACTGGCGGCTCTCGTCTGAAGCGACCCGCACGTCCGACGAGCTGGCCCTGGTGCTCGGCCAGCTCCTGGCCCTCCGTGATCTGCGCCTGAGCCGCGACGTCACCGGTATGGCCGTGTGCTCCGGGGTGCCTCGGCTCACGGCTGCCCTGCGGGAGATGTGCACCCGCCACCTCGGGTGGCCGCCGGTGGTCATCGGCCCGGGTACCCGCACCGGTATTCCCATCCGCTACGAGAACCCCCGGGAGGTGGGGGCCGACCGCATCGCCAACGCGGTGGGCGCCCTCGACCGCTTCGCCCCGCCGCTCATCGTGGTCGACTTCGGCACCGCCACCACCCTCGACGCCATCTCCCCGGCGGGCGAGTACTTGGGCGGCGCCATCGTCCCCGGCGTGGAGATCGCCCTGGAGGCGCTCTATGAGCGGGCCGCCCTGCTGCGCCGGGTGGAGCTGGTCGAGGCGCCACGCCAAGTGATCGGCAGCAACACCGAGGCGGCCATCCGCTCGGGGACCCTCCACGGCACTGCCGCCATGGTCGACGGGATGGTGGCGCGCATGGAGGAGGAGCTGGGCCCGTCCACCGTGGTGGCCACCGGGGGGTTGAGCAACGTGGTGGCGCCCCTCGCCCGCAGCGTGCAGCATCAGGACCCCTGGCTGACCCTGCACGGCCTGCGGGTCGTCTTCGAGAGGAACACCCACCCGTGACCATCCCCTACCGCTTCGAGGTGACGCGCCGCGCCGCCTCCCTGGCCGAGGAGTTCGGCGGGCTCGAGCCCGGCACCGAGACGGGCCAGAACGTGGGAGTTGCCGGACGGGTCATGCTGCGCCGGATCCAGGGCAAGCTGGCCTTCGGCACCCTCCAGGACGGCAGCGGGCGGGTCCAGCTCTTCGCCCCCTCGGCCAGCACCCCCCGCTTCGACGAGTTCACCGCGCTCTCCATCGGCGACTGGGTCGGGGTGACGGGCGAGGTCATGACGACCAGGCGGGGTGAGCTGAGCGTCCGGGTCGACGACTGGGTGCTCCTGGCCGCCACCGAGCGATCGTTCCCCGACAAGTGGCACGGGCTGTCCGACGTGGACACCCGCTACCGCCAGCGCTACGTCGATCTCTGGGTCTCCGAGGAGGCCCGGTCGACGGCCCTGGCCCGCAGCCGCACGCTCAGCCTCATGCGACGCTGGCTGGAGGAGCGGAGCTTCGTGGAGGTGGAGACGCCGGTGTTCCACCCCATTCCCGGGGGCGCCACGGCCCGGCCCTTCACCACCCACCACGAAGCGCTCGACCTCGACCTGTACCTGCGGATCGCCCCCGAGCTCTACCTCAAGCGCCTGGTGGTGGGCGGCATGGAGCGGGTGTTCGAGCTGGCCCGGGTGTTTCGCAACGAGGGCCTGTCGACCCGCCACAACCCTGAGTTCACCATGCTCGAGCTCTACCAGGCCTACGCCGACTACACCGACATGATGGTGCTCACCGAGGAGCTGGTGGCCCGTCTGGCCGTCGAGGTGTGCGGCGCCACCCAGCTCACCTACGACGGACGGCCCCTCGATCTGACCCCGCCCTGGCGCCGGGCAACGATGCTCGAGCTCATCGAGGAGCACGCCGGGGAGCGGGTGGATCTGGACACGCCCCTCGACGAGCTGCGGCGGGTGTGCGCCGCCCACGGCGTGTCGGTCGAGGGCGGCTGGGGGCCGGGGAAGCTGGTGCTCGAGCTCTACGAGAAGACCACCGAGGCCAAGCTGTGGGGGCCGGT
>JALZNY010000327.1 GCA_030857525.1 Actinomycetota bacterium | reverse complement strand
GCAGTCGACCGAGGCCATCACCCGGGCCATGGCGGGCATGGCCACGTCGACCTCGCGCACGTCGTAGAGCTCCTCGATCGGCACCTCGAGCAGCGCCGCCGAGCGTTCGCGCTGGACCTGCCAGAACCGGTCACGCTCCTCGGGGCCGGCCGTGCCCGAGCGCACCGACGCCATGAGCGTGGCCCGGTCGGGGTCGGTGTCGGGGGCGCCGAAGCTGCGGGGCCGGGGACTGAGGCGGATCGCCTTGCCGTCGGAGCGACGGATGAAGGTGTAGGCGTTCTTGCCATGGTCGTGGTGGATGAAGTTGCCCTTGCCGAACGTGCACCCCGTGAGGAACTGCACCGCGTCGACGCCGCACATGTCGGTCTCGACGATCGCCACCACCTCCTCGTCGGTCGAGTGGGGACCGATCTCGGCCAGAGCCACCTCCGCGGCCCGGACGCCCATGGCCAGCCCGGGGCACATGTGCCCGTGGAACTCGACCACCCGCGCCAGCGTCTCCTTGTCGATCATGAACTGCCGATCATGAACTGCCGATCACGGTGCGTCATCCTGCGTCGGTGCTGCCATGGCGGTCGGGGGGCCGCCCGGTGCTGAGGGCCGGTCGTCGACCGGGTCCCGGCGGTCGGTGTCGGTCACCGCCGCGCCGTCCACCGCCGGCTCGTCGTCGGTGCTGAAGGCGGAGGCCGAGTCGATCAACTTTCGACCGGTGCTGCTCGTGGGCGTGGTGGAGACGGTGTGGGAGGGGCCCTCCTCGACCACGCGACCGGCCTCGAGCACCACGATGCGGTCGGTCACCTTGCGGACGACGGCCATGTCGTGGGAGACGAAGATCAGGCCGAGGCCCATCTCGGCCTGACGCTCGCGGAGCACGACCAACAACCGGGCCTGCTCCGAGGCGTCGAGCATGCTGGTGGGCTCGTCGGCGACCAGGAGCTTGGGTCGGGCGACGAGGGCACGGGCCAGGGCCACCCGTTGGAGCTGGCCACCGGAGAGCTCGTGGGTACGGGTCCCGAGGAACTGTCCCGAGCCCGGCAGGCCGACGCTCTCGAGGGCTTCGGCGACGGCGGCCTCTCGGCCTTCCCGGTCGTCCTCCTTGGCGAGGTCGAGGGGCTCGCGCACCAGCTCGGCGACGGTCATCCGGGGCGACAAGGCGTCCCACGGGTTCTGCATGACGAGCTGGATCCGCCGCCGCCGGGCCCGGGCGTGGCGGCGCCAGGTGGTGGCCAGCGCCTCGCCCTCCAGCTCGACGACGCCGGCGTCCGGGGCCAGGTGGCCGGTCAGGATCCGGGCCAAGGTGGACTTGCCACTGCCCGACGGGCCGATGAGGCCGAGCGCCTCGCCTTCGCGCAACTCCAGCGACACCTCGCTGAGCGCCCGGGTCGCGCCGCGTCCGCTGCCGAACGACTTGGACAGCCCCGTCGCCGACAGCAGGGTCTTGAGGCCACCGAAGTGGCAGGCGACATCGCGGCCGCGTGCGGGGCGCAGGTCGGGGTGCTCGGTGACGCAGATGTCCTCGGCCTGGGTGCAGCGCGGGTTGAACGGGCAGCCCGGCGGGACCGAGCGCGGGTCCGGGGGTTGGCCCCGGATGGGGCGCAGGTCCTTGGTCGTGTTCATGACCGGGAAGGCGTTGACCAGAGACCACGAGTACGGGTGGGCGGGGGCGTTGATGACCTTGTGGGTGTTGCCCGTCTCCATGGCCTCGCCGGCGTACATGACCATGGTCCGCTTCGCCAGACGGGTCACGTCGGGCAGGTCGTGGGACACCACCACCAGGGCGAAGCCCCGGGAGCGGGCCAACGCCGCGATGCGATCCACGACGGCGTCGCGGGTGACCGGGTCGAGACCGGCGGTGGGCTCGTCGAGGACCACCAGGGCGGGATCGAGCGCCAGAACCATGGCCAGGCTCGCCCGGCGCCGCTCGCCCCCGGACAGCTGGTGGGGGTGACGGTCGAGCAGGGCGGGGTCGAGCATGGCTTCGACGGCCAGCTCCTCGGCCCGGGCGCGCGCCGCCGACTTGCCCATCCCGAGGCGGTCGCGCAGGGGCTCGGCCACCTGCACGCCGATGGTCGTCACCGGGTTGAAGGGCGCGCCCTGCAGGGCCAGGGCGACCGTTTCCCAGCGCAGCCGGCGCAGCGCCTCGGGGCTGGCCCCCATGAGCTCCTGGCCGTCGATCTTGACGCTGCCGCGCACCTCCGGAGGCTGGACCAGCCCCGCCAGGCACAGCGCCAGGGTCGACTTGCCCGATCCGCTCTCGCCCACCACCGCCAGCGACTCGCCCCGGTCCAACGAGAAGCTCACGTTGCGCACGGCGGCGACCTCGAGGCCGAACGTGACCTCGAGCCCCTCGACCTCGAGCAGCGGCGTCATGAGCCCCCGGGGCCCGTGCCGTACGTCATTCCCCACCTCGTGCCCATGCCGTCCCCCCTGACCTGGCTCGCATCGGCGAAGGGGGCAAGCTACCCAACCCGGTTCGAATCACGTAAGTGTGCCCGGCAGCTACCGGGGTGGGTGAAAACGCAGAAGGACCGGCCGGCGCAGCACGCCGGCCGGTCCTCGGTAGCGGATCTCAGCGCTGGCGGGCCAGGCGCTCGGTCAGGCCAGCCGCCTTCTCGAGGCCGCCGGCGGCCTCGGCGAGCTCACCGTTGAGCCGGTCGGCGGCGGGGCCGATCACGGCGCACTGGGTCTCGACGGCCCGGACACCGAAGGCGACCTTGCCCAGGGTGTTGGAGATG
>JALZNY010000326.1 GCA_030857525.1 Actinomycetota bacterium | reverse complement strand
CCTGCCCATCCTGCTCATCGTGGGCGTGTTCCTGTTCTTCTTGAACTCCATGCAGGGCGGCGGCAGCCGGGTCATGCAGTTCGGCAAGTCCAAGGCCAAGCAGGTCTCCAAGGACCAGCCCAAGGTCACCTTCGCCGACGTGGCTGGCGCTGACGAGGCCGTCGAGGAGCTCCAGGAGATCAAGGAGTTCTTGGAGTCGCCGGCCAAGTTCAAGGCCATCGGGGCCAAGATCCCCAAGGGCGTGCTGCTCTTCGGTCCCCCGGGCACGGGCAAGACGCTCCTGGCCCGGGCCGTGGCCGGCGAGGCCGGCGTGCCCTTCTTCTCCATCTCCGGCTCGGACTTCGTGGAGATGTTCGTGGGCGTGGGCGCCAGCCGGGTCCGTGACCTGTTCAACCAGGCCAAGAACAACAGCCCGGCCATCATCTTCGTCGACGAGATCGACGCCGTGGGCCGCCACCGGGGGGCGGGCATGGGGGGCGGCCACGACGAGCGGGAGCAGACCCTCAATCAACTGCTGGTCGAGATGGACGGCTTCGACCTCAACACCGGCGTCATCCTCATCGCCGCCACCAACCGGCCCGACATCCTCGACCCCGCCCTGCTGCGGCCCGGTCGCTTCGACCGCCAGATCGTGGTCGACCGGCCCGACCTCGAGGGCCGCAAGGCCATCCTCAACGTGCATGCCAAGGGCAAGCCCCTCGGCAGCGACATCGACCTCGACGTGCTGGCCCGGCGCACCCCCGGCTTCACCGGCGCCGACCTGGCCAACCTCATGAACGAGGCCGCCCTGCTCACCGCCCGGCGCAGCACCGACACCATCGGCATGGCGGCCATGGAGGAGTCGATCGACCGGGTCATGGCCGGTCCCGAGCGCAAGAGCCGGGTCATGTCCGAGAAGGACAAGCGGGTCATCGCCTACCACGAGGGCGGCCATGCCCTGGTGGGCCACGTCCTGCCCAACACCGACCCCATCCACAAGGTGTCGATCGTGGCCCGGGGCCGGGCGCTGGGCTGGACGCTGGCCCTGCCCAGCGAGGACCGCTACATGCACACCCGGTCCAAGCTGTGCGACGACCTGGCCATGCTGCTGGGCGGGCGCACCGCCGAGGAGCTGGTCTTCGGTGATCCCACCACCGGGGCCCAGAACGACATCGAGAAGGCCACCCAGATCGCCCGGGCCATGGTCACCGAGTACGGCATGACCGATGCGCTCGGCCCCCAGCAACTGGGCCAGAAGGACGGTGAGCCGTTCCTCGGGCGTGACATGGGCCACCAGCGCGACTACTCCGACGAGGTGGCGGCCCGGATCGACACCGAGGTGCGGCGCCTCATCGAGCACGCCCACGACGAGGCGGCCGACATCCTGCGCCAGCATCGGGCCACCCTCGACCTCCTGGCCGACACGTTGATGGAGCGAGAGACCGTCGACACCCCGCAACTCCTGGAGATCTTCGGCGACCTGCCGGTCTGGGGCGAGGCCGACACCAACGGCAACGTTGCGGGACGACCCGTCCGGGCGGGTGACGGCGACGAGTCCCGGGCCCCCGAGCCGGCGTCGTAGCAAGCGTGGACGGCGGGCCGCTCACCCCCGAGCCGGCGGCGGTCGACCGGGCCCGGATCGAGAAGGCGGTGCGGGAGATCTTCCTGGCCATCGGCGAGGACCCTGACCGCGATGGCCTCGAACGCACGCCGGCCCGGGTGGCCGACATGTACGCCGAGGTCTTCGCTGGGGTGTCCGCCGACCCGGGCGACCACCTCGCCGTCACGTTCGCCGCCGATCACGACGAGATGGTCATGGTGCGCGACATCGACCTGGTGTCGATGTGCGAGCACCACCTCGTCCCCTTCGTCGGCAAGGCCCATGTGGCCTACGTCCCGAGCGAGGACGGACGCCTGGCCGGGCTGTCGAAGCTGGTCCGGTTGGTCGAGGGCTACGCCCGGCGGCCCCAGGTGCAAGAGCGATTGACCAGCCAGGTGGCCGACACCTTGGACCGGATCCTGTCACCCCGGGGAGTGCTGGTGGTGGTGGAGGCCGAGCACCTGTGCATGTCGATGCGGGGGGTACGCAAGCCAGGCGCCACCACCGTCACCTCGGCGGTGCGGGGCCTGTTCCGGGACAACCCCGCCACCCGGGCCGAGGCCATGGCCTTCATCCATCGCCGCTGAAAGCCCCCGCTGGCGGGGGACACCAGGGGGATACGGTGGCCACATGCCGACGTTGGTCATGGGGGTGTTGAACGTGACGCCCGATTCGTTCTCTGACGGGGGGCGCTGGACCGACCCGGAGGTGGCCATTGACCGGGGGCTGACGATGGTGGCCGAAGGGGCTGACGTGATCGACGTGGGCGGGGAGTCGACCCGGCCCGGCAGCGAGCCCGTCGACGACGCCGAGCAGCGTCGCCGGGTACTCCCGGTGATCAGCGCCTTGGCGCCCCACGTCCGGGTCTCGATCGACACCCGCTCGGTCGCCGTGGCCGAAGCGGCGGTCGAGGTCGGCGCCACCCTGATCAACGACGTGTCGGCCTCGCTGTGGCCGGTGGTCGCAGCGTCGGGTCCCCAGGCGGGCTGGGTGGCCATGCACATGCGGGGCGAGCCCTCCACCATGCAGGTCGACCCTTACTACGACGACGTGGTGGCTGAGGTGCGGACGTTCCTGGTGGAGCGGGCCGGCGCCGCTCGGGCCGGCGGGGTGACCGAGGTGTGGATCGATCCCGGCATCGGCTTTGGCAAGAGCCTCGAGCACA